>NZ_JAQNCQ010000177.1:0-52332 GCF_028368005.1 Geitlerinema sp. CS-897
CTGGAGACTGGTGACTGGTGACTGGAGACTGTTTTCACTGTTCCCTGTTAACTGTCTTCACTGGAGACTGGAGACTGGAGACTGGAGACTGTTTTCACTGTTCCCTGTTAACTGTCTTCACTGGAGACTGGAGACTGGAGACTGGTGACTGAAACACTGTTCACTGCTCACTGTTGACTGTTCGCTGTAAAAGCTAAGTCTAACAACACCCGTCGTTCGGCGCGGACGATGGCGTCGTGCGATCGCGCGATCGCGTCGCGGCGTACTGAAATTCCGGTAACGCCACAGCGAACGAAACGCTCGAGAACGTCGGGTTCGACCGAAACAGTATCGGCACAAACCGTACAGGGAATTCCCAAGCGGCGAGCTGTTTTGGCCAACTGAGCGATCGCCTTCAACACCGCCGGACGGCGCAACTCGAACGACTGCGCCATCGAACTGTCTTCGCGATCGACTCCTAATAGTAACTGTGTCAGATCGTTGGTGCCGATGGCAATTCCCGAGACGCCCGCCTCGACGTAGGCATCTAACAAAAACAGCACGGACGGTACTTCCGCCATGATCCAACATTGAAACGCCGGTCGATCGGTCAACCCAACGCGATCGCAACGTTGGCGACAAAACCGAAATTCCTCGAGCGATCGCACGAACGGTAACATCAACTGTACGTTGGTACATCCCGCTTCCCAGACCCGTGCCAGTGCTGCTAACTCGCAATCGAACGCTCTGGGATCTTTCACGTAGGCGAGAGTTCCTCGGAGACCCAAAGGCGACCCCGCCATACTATCGAACGTCCGATAGTACACCGGACGCGGGGCGAAGGCTCGCGCGAATTCTAACATTCCTTCCGTCAAGCGATCGACCAATGCCGCAGTCCGACCGTCGCGCACCCACTGTACTGGGGAATCGCCGTTTAGTACTTCGACTGCCATCAACTCCGATCGCACGAGTCCTACGCCGTCAACGAGTCTCATCGCCTCAGACGATATCGTTTTCACAGAACTCGGCTGGCTCAACATCACCATTAACTGCGTTCCCCGTACCTCAGACCGTTCTGCCAACGGCGGTACGGAGGGTTTCAGTGTATCCGAGATAGGGATTCGGACGTCCGAGGTTAACTCACCGCAATCGCCGTCGAGACGCATCGATCGCCCCGTTTGCAGTCGATCGGTAGCAGCCGTCACGCCAACGATCGCCGGAATTCCCAACTCTCGAGCTAAAATTGCGCCGTGACTGGTCAAACTTCCCGTTTCAGTCACTAACCCCACAGCTTGCTTTAACAAGGGAAAATCCGTCGGTTCCAAACTCGACACGACGATAATGCGATCGGGAGGAGGTACGATCTGAGTTCGATTGGAGGAGCGCACCACGAAAACAGGCGCGATCGCTTGTCCCGAGGAGGCGGGAAGACCTCGCAGCGTCAGCAGATCGGCTGTCGAATCTGGGGGACTGGCCGCTGGCGACGACTTCGGTTCTTGGGCTATTTCGACCGTCCAATCGTCTCGCCAGAGCCGTTCGTCAGGATAAACTTGGCTCAAATACAGTTCCGTTCCGTTTTCAGTCTGTACGAACTGCCATTGAGCCGAAAACGAGCGATCGAAGGTTTCGCAGAGTTTGCGTCCCCAATGCTTTAAGGTGTCGAGTTGCGCGTCGTCGAGAACGGCCTCGCGTTGTCGTTCGGGGGGAATGCCGACGACTCGCACTTCTGCCGTTGCCGGATCGAAGTCGTAGCGACAGAGGCGAACTCCCACCCGTCGCACGATCGGGGTGTCGCGATCGCTAGCGAGACGGTAGAGATCGGGAACGACGACCCCTTCGACGAGGCTCTCGATCTGTCCCGAGGTGGCAGCGATATCGAAGCCAGTTTTGCCACCGCGTAGAACACCCGTGACCGCGATGCGATCGAGCGGTTGTACGAGAACTGAGAGATAGAGGCGATCGAGGGAAATGCGAGACTGTTGCCAGCATAGGAGACTGCGGGCCCGAAACAGTTCGGCCCAGGTGCGTTTCAAGGCGAGGGCGATCGAGGAGGGGTCGTTGAGGCTCGTTTGGCTGTCGAGGAAGTCAGCATAGTCGAAGCTGTTGCGATCGCCGTCTATATATAAGGAGGGGTACAAAACGACTCCCGCACTCGAGAGGGAGGAGACCGCCTCAGTCAGTCGATCGAACCAGGGGGCGGGGAGTTCGGCCGCGAGGAGGGCTTCGCGAATTTGTCGGGCGATCGATTGCAGTTGGTGGGCGTCGTCAGCTTGTAAGTGAAGTGCTGTGTGAGAAATTTCAGCCAAAAGCGGATTATTCCAGGTGTTACTTTGCCAAAATTCTCGAAAAACGCGCGATGAAACCACAATTCCCCATAAAACGGGGTAATTTTCCCGTGCGAGTTGCCCCAAATAAAACCCACGCTCTCCGATCCAAGGGGATTCGATCGCATCAAATCGATCGATAGGAAACACTTCTGTCACGATACTTTGCGCCCCTCAATCGCACTATACCCGGATTTTATCGTTCTCAGCGAGCTGACGCGACAAACCGACCCACCTCTCGAAGATACGGCGATCGATGTTCCCCAGCGCGAGCGAGTTTTGAGAACTCTACATATTATCGGTAAAAAAACGGTACTTATTTAAAGAAGACGTGAAGTTTTACGTGAAAGTACCCAGTGGTTTGAAGAAAATGTCTATACTAAACACAAGGAAATAACCAAGTATATTTACGTAAAATCAAGGCAAGGGCAACCGTATGAAGATGCATTTTTCCAGCAACACCTTAACGGCGGCCGCGGGTACTGCACTCTTGCTCGGAAGTGCGATGTTGAGTTCGTCACCCGCATCCGCCGTAACCTTTGGCACGTCGCTCGATTGCGACCCCGCTTTATCGGGCGATCCCCTCGATCAAACCTGTTCGTTGCAAAGTCTGCTCGACGACATCACAGTGAGTGGTGGCATCGATACAACGAACGATACGGGATTCGAGTACTTCACCAACACCGCCACCGGTGGCTCGCTCGCTCGCTTTATGTTTGAAGTCGCGGGATTTGCCTCCGGTAACAAGTTTGGACTGTTCAACAAAGACGGCGTTAAAGCCGAACTGTTCGACGGTTCGAACGACGACGCCGATCGCGCGATCGTCGATTTCCTCGACAATGGCGATATCTCGATTTCGACGAAAGCCTTCGATCCCATCGGCTCGACGGTCGATAACCTCATTTCCGATTTTGGCAACGTCTTCGGATTCTATCTCGAAAACCCCGCCGGACATACGTTCTTCTCCGATGCGTCTCTCAACTTTGACGGACGACAACACAGTGCGATTTATCAAGGCGATAACTCGACGGTCTTAGATTTACCTGGCGTTCAGCCCGGTGTTTTTACGGATAACGAATTTATCATCGCCTTTGAAGACTTACCTGAAGGACATCCTTACGAAGATTTCGACTATAACGATCTCGTCGTCATGATGGAATCGATCGAACCGACAGATATTCCCGAACCCTCTACGTTACTCGGTTTGGGGGTCGTCGTAGGTGCTGCTCTGGCTACTCGTCGTCGCCAAAGACGTTCTAACTAACCTAGAAAACTATGTTCGTTCGGTTCGAACGAGGGGTTGAAAGCCTGACGATTCTACCGATTTTTTTCTGTATACAAGTGAAGGAGGCGTGCGATCGCCTAGCGAAACTCAGTTTTTCGTCCGGTCGCACGCCTCTTTTATCGTTATTTTTTCTACAATAAAGGTCGTTGCTTCACGTCAGCGAAAAAGTGCGTCTACTCGCTCGATTCCTCGACCTCTTTTTAAATCCCAATTGTCCCCTGTGCGATCGCCCCACAGATCGCGAACTCTGTCCCGCCTGTTTCCAACAACTTCGACACTGTCGCCGCTCTCATCCCCAAAATTTACGGTGTGGGAGCTTACCCGTTTTCGCCTGGGGCAATTACGGCGGAACGCTCAAACGTGCGATCGCCGCTCTCAAGTACGAAAACCACCCCCAACTGGCTCGACCCCTCGGACACCATATCGGACGAGCCTGGCAGAAAAAGCCCCTTCTCTCGGACGTGCAACTTACCGTCGTTCCCGTTCCCATGCACCCCGACAAACAACGCAAACGGGGATTTAACCAAGCCGAACTCCTGGCGCAACACTTCTGCAAGATCGCGCGTTTTCCCTTACAAGCGCGGGGTTTAGCACGAATCAAAAATACTCAAGCCTTGTTCGACCTCAACCCCGAACAACGGCGTCGAACCCTCGATGGCGCGATCGACCTCGGAAAAGCCTTCCGCCGTAGCCCTCCCAAACATCCAGTGTTGCTTTTCGACGACATCTACACCACTGGAACCACCGTCCGCGAAGCGACTCGTACCTTGAACAACGCGGGAATTCCCGTCGTCGGTATAGCCGTTTTGGCCAAAGCAGGCGGGAACGAGGTGAGGCGTTGACAGTCAAAACCGTTAGATTGGACGAGAACCGTGGGTTTCGTCCAATTCCCTCTCCGCCTCGATCCCCCGCTCCCATCTTCCGTTGTCGCAGTTCTCACAACACCCGCTGAATATTGGCGCGATCGGGTTTGGTGCGATCGTTGTTAGCATTGTCGCACAGCAGCCAAATCTGCTCGAAATCCGCCTCTTTGCGAAAAAACGTCGCCATGCCCTGGCGTCTCGTCGCGCACATCTCAACGGTTGTAAAAAGCGATAGCGATCGATCCCGATACAGATTGCAAAATTTCTCGCTTTCGCCATCTCGCTACAGTTCTCGCGTTACTGGGATTTGGGCTTGAATTTCAGCTTAAAACTCGTCGTTCCGGCAATGCCAGCGCCCCACCCCACGATATCCATTTTACTGTTAGCAAACATGGCCGGGGACACTTCCACTTCCGACAGTTCCATCAATTGCAACTCCGCTTTGTTTTACGGCACGATTCAGCGATCGATCCATCTGTCGCACCAACTTCGTTAATTCCTGTTCGAGAATCGCCACGGGGACTTCATGAGATTTCACGGTTCCAGCTTTCGGGGATTCTTCGTCAGTGTCGCCCTCAAAGCTAGAACTGTCTATCCAGCTCGATAACGGAGTCCGTAAAGGACTTAGCCTGGTCAACTCTCGGGCTTTTCAAGCCCGCGCCGTACCCGTTAGGGTCGGCGTCGGGTCGTTGACTGTTGCGTTTCGTCATCGGTGGCGAGTTTCGCGGTTCTCAGGGCTTGTTGAAACAGACAGGGAACGCATTCGGGATGGAGTTTCATTGGTGGTAATTTAGTATGACGAGCTGTCGTTGAAATTGGGGTTTTTGGGGATTTCGCTAATTTTAAAGATATCATCTTGTAGGGTAACGGAGAAGAGGCGATCGAACCCTTCGGAATAGTCGGGAATTTCGAGTTTTTTGTAGGTCGATCGCACGCCGATTTCGGGGATTTTGGCTTTTCCGCTGCGTTGGTTGTTGCGATGTAAGCATTCTGGTAAGGAAGACTCGAAGTAGTAGCCGATAACGCTGAATTTGTAGGCTTTCAGGTGAGGGATATATCGAGCGCGATCGCGTTTTGTGGGGTTGGTGTTGTCGATGACGAGGGGTTGTTTGGCGTCTAAGCAGGCTTCAAATATCAGGTTTTCTCGATGTCGCGTTTTCAGCATATCGAGGTTGATGCGGATGTGGGTGTTAGCGAAGTTTTGGAAGTAAAAGGTCGATTTTCCTGAACCTTGGATTCCTGTAAATATAATTCCTTGCATATAGCAGTCCTAAATCACTTGTGGAGTCTCGATCTAGCTATAGCAAGGGTTTAGGGAGCCGATCTTTCCACGATTCATCTAGGATTGCTATAGATAGATTTTATATCTATAGCAATCCCATTTGATTTGCGGAAAAACACCGGCTGAAAGACTGGGATCCTGTCCCAATCGGGGTTTTCCATGTCTGGGATTTTGCAACTGATTTAGGATTGCTATATTATCTTGAACTCCGAATACCCAATATTTTTTGGTTATGAGTTATATACTCAATAATCTAAAACCAATGAAATTTTTTCTTTGCCTATCATCTCCATATCCACAATCTGCCGATCGACACTGTTCTCGTGCCGCACTCCAAGACCCTCCTCGTAGTATCCAATAATTTTCATTAGCATATATGTATTTGTCTTGACACCATTCTCGAACATTGCCATGCATATCATATAAACCAAATTTATTGGGACAAAAAATACCAACATGAGTAGTTTTCCTTCTACCCCCTTCTCTAGGATTGTTTGGGTTAGGGGAATTTGCATAGCTTGACTCTCCATTATAATTAACATAATCTAGTGTTATAGTTTCTCCGAAGTAAAATGGAGTAGTTGTTCCAGCTCTACAAGCATATTCCCACTCCCTTTCACTAGGCAGCCTATACTCTCTACCTGTTGCTCTAGAAATTCGTTTGCAAAACTCTTGTGTTTCACTCCATAAAACTTGTTCTATTGGTAAATTTTCACCTTTAAAATACGAAATTTCAATATCGAGATCCATGTCAATTTTAGGCATTAATGCTACAGCCTTCCACTGTGCTTGTGTCACGGGATATTTACTCATAAAAAATGGAGGTAAAGTGATATATTCTTGACGCTTGTCACAATTTGAATGCGGAGATATGATATAATCCTCTGGGTTTCCTATTATGATAGAGCCACCGGGAATTTCAACCATTTCCAGTGTGACACCATTCCCCAAATCTTCTGTAAAATATCGGGCTGAGTGTTGCTCTCGCTTCACTTCCTCACCCCGTCGGTTCAGCGTAACCGTTTCAAAGGACCATGACTCTAAACCGCCATCAGGAGAGGGGGTTGGCATGGGTTCGGTTTCCTCTGGAGAGGGTGTTGGTGTCGGTTCTTCCTCTGGCGGAGGAGATTCAGACACGACAGGAACAGGTGTTTCCGTGGGTTTTGGAATAGGTCTTCGAGGAGTCTCTATATCGGGTTCCGACGGCCCAAACATCCCACGACTGGCGAACGCAACTCCCAATCCTACCCCTCCTAAGCTAAGCCACCGTAACACCTGTCTTCTCGGCACGGGTATCCGATCGCTCCAGCTTACCGAGGCGCGAGAACCATAACCCGTTTTCCGAGATCCAGATGTTGACCCTTGAGATGCAGCTTGTCCGCTGTATCCTGTCGCCAAACGTTCGAGGGCTTCGATCGCTTCGATATCGCTTCCCATCGCCGCCGCATTCACCCGAATCCACAACTGCCGTGCCAGCAACCGATCTCGCTTCACTTCAGCTCGAAGTGCTTCCTGTTTCAAGCGATCGATATCTTCCGGTCTAGCGTACCTCGGCAGCAAAATCAAATGAGATTTCAAGAGCGGTTCTGCAATAACATAGGGTCTTTGAGAATACCCCTCGCCTCGATACTCCCTCAACAACTCTGGAACGCGATGCCGGAGATACTCGTTCAAACGCGCCACTGTCGCACATTGTCCCTGAATTCCCAATCCGTCCAACACCGCACGAGTAAACGCCCCTTGTTGCAAGGATTCCAGTTCGTAAGAATACTCGTTGGGACTACAGGAAAAGAGCGTAACAACTCCTGTTTGTCGGGCTTTCTCCTCCGTCTCTTTACCAATTCCCTCTCCCCCTTTATCCGCTTGGTTGCGACAGGCATCGAGGAACAAAATGACGTTATCTGCGCCGCACTCCCGTAGCATATCCGCAACGTAACTTGTCAGGAGTGCCGTCGATTCCACATCTTCACGATCGCCCTCCAACGGCATCAAATAATCCCGTCCCCCGTGGCGCATTCCATGACCGCTGAAGCAAAACCACAGATTATCGCCCGCTCCCATCTTCCGTTGTCGAAGTTCTCGCAACACCCGCCGAATATTGGCGCGATCGGGTTTGGTGCGATCGTTGTTAGCATCGTCGCACAACAGCCAAATCTGCTCGAAGTCCGCCTCGTCGCGAAAAAACGCCGCCATTGCCCGTGCGTCGCATCGCGCACATCTCAACGGTTGTAAAAAGCGATAGCGATCGATCCCGATACAGATTGCAAAATTTCTCGCCTTCGCCATCTCGCTACAGTTCTCGCGTTACTCGGATTTGGGCTTGAATTTCAACTTAAAACTCGTCGTTCCGGCAATGCCAGCGCCCCACCCCACGATATCCACTTTACCGTTAGCAGACATGGCCAGGGACACTTCCACTTCCGACAGTTCTACCGATCGCAACTCCGCTTGTTTTACGGCACGATTCAGCGATCGATCCATCTGTCGCACCAACTTCGTCAATTCCTGTTCGAGAACCGCCACCGGAACTTCATGAGATTTCACGGTTCCAGCTTTCGGGGATTCTTCGTCAGTGTCGCCCTCAAAGTGAGAACTCTCCAGAATACTCGACGCCAAAGCGATCGGATCTTTCGCTCCCGTATAGTTTTCCGCTGTCTCAGCTTCTGGTTCCTGTGCGATCGAATACGCCAACACGCGAATCGTTTCGTCAGACATGGTTTGTTGGGCTAATGTTCGGGCAATTTCCCCCATGATTGCAGATTCGAGAAGACAGATCGTAGGGTGCGTCTTGAAAAATCGGGTGTCGAACCTGAGACCGAGAAATCGTCACGCACCGCCAACGTACGCCGCCCACATACCCGGACAAATCGGGTGTCGAACACCAGACCGAGAAATCGTCACGCACCGCCAACGTACACCGCCCACATACCTCGACAAATCAGGTGTCGAACACCAAACCGAGAAATCGTCACGCACCGCCAACGTACACCGTTCCCAGATCCGGCGTTCCCTATTCCCTTACTCCCCAAAAACGGTTTTCCCCAATTGCAAAGGTCTCCACCCCTTCCTAAAATCAAAGCGATATCGAGTACTTCTCGACCCATGACCGACCCCCAAACCCCCGAACCCGAAACACCCCAATCCACAGAGGACAAAGACACCTCATCCAATCCCGTAGCCAAACTGTGGAACACCACCACCTCGCGGGTCAAACACCTCCACCCCATCGAAACCGTTCGTAAAACCGTCCTCGAGTGGTTCAGCGTCAGCGACGATCGCCTCACGGAAATCCTCGCCAGAGTCCGCGAAGAACTCCCCACCACAGAAGCCTTACTGGTGGGAAAACCGCAATCGGGGAAAAGTTCCATCGTTCGCGGCTTAACCGGCGTTTCCGCTGAAATTGTCGGCCAGGGATTTCGTCCCCACACCCAAAACACCGAACGCTACGCCTACCCCTCGGAAGATTTACCCCTCCTCATCTTCACCGATACTGTGGGATTGGGAGACACCCACCGCGACACGGACGAACTGATTGCAGAACTCATCGGCGACTTGGAACGGGAAACCCATCGCGCCAGGGTGCTGATTCTTACGGTTAAAATCAACGATTTCGCCACCGACACCCTGCGCCAAATCGCCCAGGAGTTGCGCCGCAAATATCCCAACATCCCCTGTTTGCTGGCGGTGACTTGTCTGCACGAACTCTATCCCCCCGCGATGGAGGATCATCCTAAATATCCCCCAGAACTCGAGGCGATCGCCCGTGCGTTTGCTGCGATTCGAGAGGACTTTTCGGGACTGTTCGATCGCGCGGTTCTCATCGACTTCACCTTAGAAGAAGACGGCTACACCCCAGTTTTCTACGGCTTAGACGCCTTCAGTAACAACCTGGCCGAACTCCTCCCGGAAGCGGAATCTCGCGCCATTTACGACCTTCTCGACAAGGGCGCCAGCGAACAAATTGGCAATCTCTATCGAGACGTAGGACGCCGTTACATCCTCGCTTTTTCTCTCATCGCCGCCACCCTCGCCGCCGTTCCCCTCCCCTTCGCCACGATGCCCGTTTTGACGACGCTGCAAGTGTCGATGGTGGGGGTTCTCGGACAGCTTTACGGACAAACGCTTTCGCCGTCGCAAGCCGGAGGCGTCGCCAGTGCGATCGCGGGAGGGTTTCTCGCGCAAATGGTGGGACGAGAGTTAATTAAGTTTATCCCCGGTTTGGGCAGTGCGATCGCGGCATCTTGGGCGGCGGCGTATACGTGGGCGTTAGGTGAGGGGGCTTGCGTGTATTTTGGCGATTTGATGGGCGGTAAAAAACCCGATCCGAAGAAGATTCAAGCGGCGATGAAAGAGGCGTTTGAGTCGGCCAAGCAACGGTTTAAAAAGGTCGATCGTTAGAACTTTCGAGGCAGTCTACAATCGACTTGTGGGGTCGTGGCTGAGAAATAATGACAGAACTGAATTTACTGGCATCTCAACCTTCGCCGCCGAATTACCCCTCGCTGTATCGCTTTGATGTGAGGGCATATCGCCAACTGCTTGAAACTGGGGTGGTGGCGGCGGACGATCGCCTCGAACTGATTCAAGGGACGATTTTAAGAATGTCGCCGATCGGAACGAAGCATCAAGCTTGTGTGGCATTGTTGAATCGGCTGTTTGTGCGTCAACTCGGCGATCGCGCGGTAGTTTGGCCGCAAAATGCGATCGAACTCAGCGATCGCTCTCAACCGCAACCGGATTTGGCATTGTTGAAACCCCGAGAGGATTTCTATAGCGATCGCTATCCCACCCCCGACGATACGGTATTGGTTGTGGAGATCGCAGATAGTACGGTATCGTTCGACCGAGATGTCAAAATGCCGCTGTATGCCTCGGCGGGAATTCCAGAAATGTGGTTGGTGGATTTGACGCGCGGTTGTGTGGAAGTCTATCGAGAACCCAGCGACGTGGGGTATCAGATGAAGCGAACCGCTAGTTTAGACGCGGAAATTGCCCCCGCGACGTTCCCCGATTGTCGGTTAGCTGTGGCTGAGTTTGTCCGCGTGTCGGGGCGATCTTCGAGTTAGGTGAGAGGGCTTGCGTATATTTTGGTAATTTGATGGGGGGGCAAGAAACCCGATCCCCAGAAGATTCGAGCGGCGATGAAAGAGGCGTTCGAGTCGGACAAGCAACGGTTTAAAGACTGTCAGGGATCGGAGCGATCGCTTCTGTTTTTTTGAGAATCTCGCCTTTGAAAACGTTCGTTGTCTGTATAAATATCGTTGAAAACTCGAGCTGTGCTTCTCTATGCGCCTTCAAACGGCTCGATATGCAATTTTTCGATATTTAACAACAAATTTTAATATTTCGTTCGCTCGTGAAATATACAACCCATGTAAAGCTATCGATCGTTGACGTTTGAGCGAGAAACATCTAAAATGAGAAAAACTCACGTTTTAACATTCGTTTGATTTTTCATATTTTTTGAATTTCCTGTAAACTGGTTTGGCGTACGGCGATCGCGATCGCAAAAAATGTCAGAAACCTAACGAAAAATACTTTTCTAAACGATAAAAAACAGAAGTTAGTTTCTTCGCAATTTCGATCGCCCGCTCGACAGATCGAATTCAAGTATGGTTCCATAGAACCTCCCACCGATCGGTTGTCCCGAACCAGACCGGCCGACAGACAAGAATCAGCAAAACTGAGCGACGGTCAGCTCGATGGCGAGGCGGTTTCGTTTTGCCGTCAGAGATAGCACGATCGCGATTGTCGGTTAGATTAGAGATAAAATCGGGGTCTGAGGGCAGCTAGGGGCGATCGGATCGGCTCGAACGATTTCCCCAGCAGAGATCTTCTCCCCGATCGTGCAGGTTTTGGCAAGGTTGGTGTAGACCTTATGTCCCTACAACGCGAAAACGACGAACTGCGTCGAAAAGTTGCAGATCTCGAACGACAACTTCAACGGTTAACCCGTCCGTCTGTCGCTCGATGTTCTCACCAACCCCGAGATTCGAGCGTACCGCCCGAACCTTCCGAGACCCTCTGTCACGAACCGTGCGATCGATGGGATCTCAACGACGCCAACGAAATGGCGTTCGCGACCGATCTCGAGTTTCGCCTCACCTTCCTCAACCCGTTCGGACAAACCCTGCTGCGATGTACGGCCATCTCTTGGCAAGGGCGATCGGTCTTCGACTTCGTTGCCGCAGGCGATCGCGACATAGCCCGCCGCGCCTTCGAGACGATCGCCCCCCACAGCCGACTCAACAGCTTAGAAATACGCCTGCAACCCCTCGTCGGCGATCCGATCGAAGTCGAAATCAACGCCAGCCTACAATACCGCAACGGCCGACCCATCGGCATTCTAGTATTCGTGCGCGACGCGAGCGAACGCAAACAGTTCGAGCGACAGTTGCAACTGTTCCGCCGTGCCATCGACGCCGCGAGCGAAAGTGCCATCCTCGTCGATCGCAACGGTACGATCGTCTACGCCAACGCGGCCACCACCCGAACCTTCGGCTACGACACCAACGCCCTCTGCGGACGAAGTGCCAATCTGTTCTATCCCCCCGACGCCGACACTCACATCGACGACTTACTCCAAAAAGCCCTGCGATGCCATCCCTACGGTTGGACTGGCGAAGCGATCTGCCAACACGATAACGGAACTCGCTTCCCCGCGTTAGTATCCGCTAACGCCGTTCCCGACGACACCGGCCGCGTCAGTCACGTATTCGTCTTGTCTCGCGACATTAGCTGCCAAAAAGCCTCTCAAGTGGCACTGGCCGACAAAAACCACGAACTCGAACGAGCCAGTCAGCTCAAATCGGCGTTTCTGGCCAATATGTCCCACGAACTCCGTACCCCTCTCACCTCAATTTTGGGCTTTGCCAACCTCCTGCTCCAAGAAATCTACGGCGCCCTCAACGACAAACAACACCTTTACCTCGAACGCATTCACGAAAGCGGCGAACACCTCCTGCGACTCATCGGCGATATCCTCGACCTCTCCAAAGTCGAAGCGGGAAAACTCGAACTCGCCTCGAGCCAAGTGCCGATCGCCCACCTCTGTACCGATGCCATCGCCCTCGTCAGCGCACTGGCCTGCTCCCGTCAAATCCGACTCCACACCAACATCGACCCACAAATCGAGACCCTCGAAGGCGACGAACTGCGCCTACGACAAATGCTCGTCAACCTGCTCTCGAACGCGATAAAATTTTCTCATCCCGGCGGCGATGCGGGCATCGACATTCGCTCTCGGGGCGATCGCGTCGAAATGAGCGTTTGGGACGAAGGCATCGGTATTCCCCAAGAGCAACAATCTCTGCTGTTCCAACCCTTCCAACAACTCGACAGTTCCCTCTCTCGCCAACACGAAGGGACGGGGTTGGGTTTAGCTCTCACGCGCAAACTCGCCGAACTCCACGGCGGAACCGTCACCTGTCAGTCTCAACTGGGGAGGGGTAGTCGCTTTACCATCGAGCTGCCCCTTCGCCGACGTTCTAGCCTGTCTAGCCGACAATCTGCCCCGACTTCCACTGACGTTCGCGTTCGAGGGACTTCGAGCCGCTTGCTCCTCGTTGAAGACCACGACGGAAACGCCCTACTGCTCAAAGACATTCTCGAATTTTGGGGGTTCGCCGTCGATCGCGTGAGTTACGGACGCGACGTGCTAGCGTATCTCGAGCGAGTTCGCCCCGACTGCATTCTCATGGACGTTCACCTTCCCGACGCCGACGGCTTGGAACTCACCCGCCACATCAAACGCCATCCCCGCTGGAACACGATTCCCGTGATCGCAACGACGGCTCTGGCAATGGTGGGCGATCGCGATCGCTGTTTGGACGCTGGATGTGACGACTACCTCAGCAAACCCATCGGGTGCGATCGCCTCGCTCGCATCCTCAGTCAATATTTACCGCTGTCCTCAGTTGCGCCGGAAGTCCGCACCGTCTCGCACCCCATCTCTCAACCGCGATCGGAATGACGCCGAACCTCCCGCAACGAACGAACTCCGATCGGCCTCGGAGTTCGTTTTATGATGAAACAGCCCGTTTGCCATCTCGAACGTTTCGCAGCATCCCCAATTTGCGACCTCCCCCGTTCGGGATTTAGCATCTCAGGTTTCCCCTTGTCGTTTTCGCGATATCCACGATCGTGTCTTTATCCCTGCTTGCGTTTACCTTTACTTCCCCCGGCCCGACGTTATTCGAGCTAGGTCCTCTTTCCGTGCGCTGGTACGGCTTCCTCATCGCCAGTGCTGTCCTCATCGGCGTCACCTTAGCCCAGTACCTCGCCCAACGTCGGGGAGTCGATCCCGAACTCATCGGCGACTTCGCCATTTGGGGCGTGTTAGCTGCCATTCCCTTCGCCCGTCTCTACTACGTCCTGTTTCAATGGGACGTTTACAGTCAGCATCCCGAACAAATTATCGCCATTTGGCGCGGCGGCATTGCCATTCACGGAGCAGTCATCGGCGGTATCCTAGCCGGATTGATTTTCTCGCGCCTCAACAAACTCCCCTTTTGGCAACTGGCCGATTTAGTCTCGCCGTCGTTGATTTTAGGTCAGGCGATCGGGCGCTGGGGCAACTTTTTTAACTCCGAAGCCTTTGGAACGCCGACGGATTTACCCTGGAAACTCTATATTTCCCCGGAACGGCGTCCTCAAAACTACATTGATTTCGAGTATTTTCATCCGACGTTTCTCTACGAATCGATTTGGAATCTCTTCGTTTTTGCAGTGTTGATGGTGTTGTTTTTTAGAGGAGAGCGAGAACGCAATCTCAAACCCGGAACGCTGTTTCTAACCTATTTGGCAGCCTATAGTTTCGGTCGGTTTTGGATTGAAGGTTTGCGAACGGATAGTTTGATGCTAGGTCCTTTGCGAATTGCCCAAGTGGTGAGTTTAGTCGGTATTGTTCTGGGAACCCTCGGTCTCGTTTGGCTCTATCGCTTTAATCGCCGTCTTCCGGATATCGTACCGCAAGAATCCGACTGAGCTTCGAGTTTTCTCGTACTTTTCTCGTACAAAGTGTCACACACCCGGACTAACCTCGGTTTTACTGAAATATTCGCGCTAAGCTAGACGCGTAGCTCGAGGAAACAGAAGCAACTTGCTATTCATTTAATATCAGATAATGTCAGAACCGCGCCTTTCAATTGGAATTCCGGGTCTCGATCGCATTCTCCACGGCGGACTGATTCCGGGGGGGGCGTATTTAGTACGAGGGGGACCCGGTTGTGGAAAAACAACTCTCGGCTTGCACTTTTTGCTGGCCGGACAAGCCGACGGCGATCGCCCGCTCTATATTACGTTGGGCGAGTCAGAGGTTCAAATTCGCCGTAACGGAGGTTTGATGGGCTTCGATCTTAGTGGGATCGAGTTTCTCGATCTCAGCCCCCGTCCCGAGTTCTTCACGGAATTTCAAACCTACGATATTTTCTCAACGGCTGAAGTCGAACGCGATCCCATCGCTCGGTCGATCGTCGAACGGATCGAAGCTTTCCAACCTCGTCGTGTTTTCGTCGATTCGATGACGCAATTTCGCTACCTCGCCAGCGACGGATTTCAATTCCGCAAGCAAGTTTTATCGTTTCTGCGATTTTTACAGGAACGGGGCGCGACGGTATTATTTGTATCTGAAAGTAGTTCGGAGTTTCCCGACAACGATTTACAGTTTATGAGCGATGGCATTATCAATCTCGAGTTTCAAGGTCGAGAACGCTTTGTTTCGATTCAAAAGTTCCGGGGTTCGGATTTTCACAGAGGTTCGCATACCCTGAAGTTAAAGGCAAACTGCGGGATTGAGGTATATCCTCGCCTCGTATCTGGCAATTACAGTCAGGAGTTCGTCTCGGAATCGATTCCGTCGGGAATTCCCGAAATTGACGAACTGCTGCACGGAGGAATCGAACGGGGGACGGTGACGATCGTGACCGGACCGAGTGGCGTGGGAAAAACCACGTTAGCCTCGCAGTTTATGAAGGAAGCGGCCGGACGAGGCGAGCGATCGGTGGTGTATTTGTTTGACGAAGCTGAAGAGACGTTTCTCAATCGGTGCGAGTCGATTAATATTCCCGTTCTGGCGATGAAACAGCGTGGGACGCTGTCGGTCGTGTCGATCGAACCGCTCATAGTATCTCCAGACGAGTTTACGGAAATCGTTCGTCGAGAAGTCGAACAGTTGTCAGCACAAATTGTCACGATCGACAGTATTTCTGGATATCGCCTTTCGATTCCATCGGGAGATTTAGTCCGACGCTTACACGTTCTCTGTCAGTACTTGAGAAATATGGGCGTTACAGTTATTTTAGTCAACGAAACAGAAGCGATTACAGGAGATTTTCGTGCGACAGAAATCGGAATTTCTTATATTGCCGATAATATTATATTTTTGAAATATATAGAGATCGAACATGAAATTCGTAAAGCGATCGGTATTCTTAAAAAACGAATGGGAGACTTTGAAAAAATACTCAGAGAATTCCAAGTAACTCGCTATGGAATTAAGGTGGGTAATCCTTTACGGCATCTTCACGGTCTTTTGTCTGGAGAAATTTCTAAAGCTAAACGTAAAACCCGAAAAACGTCATTTCCACAAAATTCAACCGAGTCGTAACAAAAGTTACTAAATAACTTTAAGCTTTGGTGCATTTCACTTTTGTATAATTGTGAGGAGTAATGCTACTTTGTTTTTTGAAGCCTTGCCACAAAAGGATTATGACTGACTCGCATCATTAGAGTACCGCACTACCCAAAATAAAAAACCAAAAGAGATAGGAAATCTATGTAAAATAAAAGGATATCTCTAAATCCCGATCGCTTTTCTTACAAAAACGAGAGAACGATGCCACGAATCTTACTGCTCGTCGATCGCCAAGAAAACCTTCGTTTGTTAGTCGAATGGCTCAGTCCGCGTTACGAAGTTTGCACGTCGCCAGACGACAGTGCGATCGCCCAACGGTTCGACCTTTGTATTGTAGACAGTTTAGCGTTCCAACGGTGCTGGCAACACTTGCAAGCGCGACAGGATCGAGAACATCCGGTGTTCGTCCCGATCGTACTCGTCTCTGCCCGTCCGAAACTTCAGTCTCAACAACCTCAGTTGTGGAAGATCGTCGATGAAATCGTCGTCACGCCGATTCCGAAAACAGAACTCCAGGCGCGAATCGACAGATTGCTTCGCAAACGCCAACAGTCTTTGCAACTGAAACTCGGTTCGATCGAAGGACTCGAAACTCAAGGCTCGCAAGCCGATCGCCTGTTGGTACTGCTAGAGTTAGAAGCGGACTTACACCACGCTATCGAACGCAACGAACTGCAAGCCTACTACCAACCCATTATCGAACTGGCCACCGATCGCCTGGTAGGATTTGAAGCCTTAGTTCGCTGGAAACATCCCCAACGGGGGTTAGTCTCTCCCGTGACGTTTATTCCTCTAGCCGAACGGACGAATCAAATTTTCGAGATCGATCGCTGGATGTTGAAAACCGCCTGCACGCAACTCCAACAGTGGCAATCGCGATCGCCAGACAGACCCACGCTACAAATGGGAGTCAACTTTACCAGTTGTCAGTTTCACGACGAGACGCTCTGCGAAACGATCGCAACCCTTCTCGATCGCCTGAACTTACACCCCCAACAACTCAAACTCGAAATTACCGAACGCAGTCTTCTCGAACCGACAGACACCACGCACGAGCAAATTGCTCGACTGCGATCGCTCGGTGTGGAATTTTATCTCGACGATTTCGGCATCGGCTACTCGTCCTTAAACTATCTCAATTCCTTTCCGGTAGACGGTTTAAAACTCGATCGCTCCTTCATCAACAAAATTGGCATCAACACCAACACCTCCGAAATCGTACAATCGGCGATCGCCTTAGCGTGCAAACTCAACATCGCCGTCGTCGCCGAAGGTATCGAAACGATCGCGCAACAGACACAATTGAGACAGTGGGGATGTCAGTACGGTCAGGGCTATTTATTTTCCAAACCTCTCGACGCTCGGGCGATCGCACCGCTAATCCATCGTTTTTCGGGCGATCGCACCTCTGGCTGACCGTAGTGTTTTCAGCAATTTCTCTATCTTAAAAAAACAGGCTATAATAATGTGTTTGGTGTTGCGATCGCGCAACCCCTCAAACAAAGTTTCCTTTCACAAATATTTCTAGCTCCGCACCATGTCTCTTCCTATAGTTGCCATTATCGGCCGTCCCAACGTCGGCAAATCCACCATCGTCAACCGTCTCGCCGGACGCAAAGAAGCCATCGTCCACGACGAACCCGGAATTACGCGCGATCGCACCTACAAACAAGCCTTTTGGCAAGACCGCGAGTTTCAAGTGGTCGATACCGGCGGTTTAGTCTTCGACGACGACAGCGAATTTCTCCCCGAAATCCGCGAACAAGCGATGTACGCTCTCGCCGAAGCCAGCGTCGCCATTTTCATCGTAGACGGTCAACTGGGGCCCACCTCGGCTGATGCCGAAATCGCCGACTGGTTGCGCCAGCAAAACGTCCCGGTTCTCCTGGCGGTGAACAAATGCGAATCTCCCGAACAGGGACTCATGCAAGCGGCGCAGTTTTGGGAATTGGGACTCGGCGAACCCTACGCCATCTCGGGGATTCACGGAAGCGGACTGGGAGATTTGCTCGATGCAGCGATCGCCTACCTTCCCGCGATCGACGAACTCCCCGAAACTGACGAAATCAAAGTGGCGATCGTCGGTCGTCCCAACGTGGGTAAATCCAGTCTCCTCAACGCCTTCGTCGGACAAACGCGGGCGATCGTCAGTCCCATTTCCGGCACCACCCGCGACACCATCGACACCCTCATCGAACGCAACGACACCCGCTATCGCCTCATCGACACCGCCGGAATCCGCAAAAAGAAAAACGTCGAATACGGGGCGGAATTCTTCAGCATTAACCGCGCCTTCAAAGCCATTCGTCGCGCCGACGTGGTGTTGCTGGTTATCGATGCGATCGACGGCGTGACCGAACAAGACCAAAAACTCATCGGCCGCGTCGTCGATGAAGGTCGCGCCTGCGTCTTAGTGGTGAACAAATGGGACGCCGTGGATAAAGACTCCCATACCATCTACGACTACGATCGCCACCTGGACGATCGCCTCTATTACATGAGTTGGGCCGAACGGGTGTACGTCAGCGCCAAAACCGGCCAGCGAGTTCACAAAATCCTCGATTTGGTGGACGCGGCCGCCTCGGAACACCAACGCCGCGTTGCAACTTCCGTGATTAACGAAGTTCTCGAAGAAGCGATCGCCTGGAAGTCCCCGCCGACGAACCGCCAAGGTCGCCAAGGTAAGATTTACTACGGAACGCAAGTGCGAACCCAACCGCCGACCATTACCTTATTTGTCAACGACCCGAAGCGCTTTAACGACAACTATCGCCGCTACATCGAACGGCAAATCCGCGAACAACTCGGGTTTACCGGAACGCCGATGCGTCTGATTTGGCGCGGGAAGAAAGCGCGAGACGTGGAAGATCGCGGTGTCAACCGTGCGGCGAAGGTGTAGGCAGTGAAGTGATTTTGTCAAGCCCTTGAAAAAAACACCAAATTTGTGCTAGGATGGGGTTCGCACCTGGAGAGGTGGCAGAGCGGTTGAATGCGGCGGACTCGAAATCCGTTATGGGGTCAAACTCATCGGGGGTTCGAATCCCCCCCTCTCCGTTTTACAGTGAACAGTGAAAGGCGCACCGACGATGCGCCTTTTGCAGTTATCCACGTAGGGTGTGTGACGCGGGGGAAGAAATCGGGTCGAAGTCAGGTTAATGTTGTTCCCGCGTCACGCACCGACCCTACAGTTCCACCCGATCGTGAGTTATCCGCGTAGGGTGTGTGACGCGGAGGAAGAAATCGGGTCGAAGTCAGGTTAACGTTGTTCCCGCGTCACGCACCGACCCTACAGTTCCACCTGGTAGCTGCGTCCTTGGGTGAAGACGACATCACCGTCAACGAGTTTTCGTCCTCGTCGCGTTTCGACTTCGCCGTTGACGGCCACTTCCCCGTACTGAATCAGGATTTTGGCTTCGCCGCCGGTGCTGACAGCTCCCATCCATTTTAGGAATTGGTCGAGTTTGATGGTTTTAACTGCATCGGTCATCGTCTTGCTAACCGCCGTAAATTCGAGACGTTTGTTCGGCGGACAGCCAGGGCATTGCCGGATCTTTGCGATGGTCTTCAACGGCTTCGAGTTGGTGCAGTTTGTGCGGCGATAATTCGTCGATCGAATCGGGAAGCGACAAGATACATTGCATCGGCGAGGCTTCGACGTTGGTGTTTTCGTCCGGCATAACGAAGGCGTGGCGCATGGCGTCGTATTCTAAAACGTCTCCCGTTTCGATGTGGTATACCCAGGCGTGAAGGTGCAGCTTCTGTTGGTGCAGCTTGGCGTGAATCACGGGGTAGGTTCGCAGGTTGTCGATTTGCGTCAAGACGTTTTCGGCGATCGCCACGTCGAGGAGGGGTTCGCCTTCGAGGGTCGAATAGTTTTCTTTCAGCAGGCGGCGGGTGGCTTCGGCGTGTTTGAGCCACTCGTACACTAACGGCATTTCTTCTTCTAAGCTACTGCGTTTGAGCAGTCCTTTCATCGCCCCGCAATGGGAATGTCCGCAGACGATAATGTGTTCGATCCCCAAGGCTTGCACGGCGTATTCGACGGCCGCCCCTTCTCCCCCGTTGGCCGCCCCAAAAGGCGGGATAATGTTTCCAGCGTTGCGAATGACGAACAGTTCTCCCACCTGCGCGTTCGTGATCAGGTTGGGGTCGATACGCGAGTCCGAACAAGTGACGAACAGGATACGGGGCTTTTGACCGTGGGAGAGTTCTTCAAACAGCTCGCGGTGGGTGCTGAAGTAGGTCGATTGAAATTCCCGCAGACCTTTGAGGAGTTTTTTCATCGTTGTTCGGGCGCGTGTCAGTCAGAGCTAGGGGTCGGACGAAGGTATTTTATCACTGTTTCCGCCGATTATTTTGGAGATCGATTGGATTTGCTTATCGTTGACTTCACCAACTTTGTCGGTGTCTGGGGGCGATCGTCAATGGATTCGGTATCGATGGGGTCTGCCCTAAAAAATCGTACAATTCTTACAATTCGTACCGAACACTGTCATGAGCGAGCCGAGTACTGAATTCGACAGCCCTTGGAAACAACTGCTCGAAGCCTATTTTGAAGCCTTTATCGCCTTTTTCTTTCCCCAAGCGAGCGATCGCATCGACTGGACGCGCCCCATCGAATTCTTGGACAAAGAACTGCAACAGGTGGTGCGCGATGCCGATTCGGGCAAGCGTTTAGCCGACAAACTGGTGAAGGTCTATCTCGCCGACGGTTCGGAAGCCTGGGTATTGGTTCACGTCGAAATTCAAAGCCAGCCCGAACGGGATTTTGCCGAACGGATGTTTCAATACCACTACCGTATCCGCGATCGCTATTCTCGCCAAGTAGCCAGCTTTGCCGTCTTGGGGGACGATCGCGCTTCTTGGCGCCCCCAAACCTTCGACGACGAACTGTTTGGCTGTCGCATCAGCTTTGTTTTCCCTGTTGTCAAACTACTCGACTATCGATCGCGCTGGCCAGAACTCGAACGCAGCACCAACCCCTTTGCCACTGTGGTCATGGCGCACCTCAAAGCTCAAGAAACCCGCCATAATAGGAGAGAGCGCCAACAATGGAAACTGTCTCTAATTCGGCGGTTGTACGAACTGGGTTACAGCGCCCAAGATATTATCAATCTGTTTCATTTCATTGACTGGTTGATGAGTTTGCCCGAGGCGTTAGAACAGGAATTTTGGCAACAAGTGCGTCAAATCGAGGAGGAAAAGCGTATGCAGTACGTCACCAGTGTCGAACGTCGTGCCAAACAAGAAGGGATTGAGGAAGGCATCCAACAGGGTCTTCAGCAGGGTCTACAACAGGGTCTCCAGCAGGGTCTCCAACAGGGTCTCCAGCAAGAGCTTTCTTTGGTTCTGCGTTTGCTCGAACGTCGCTTGGGAGCGATCGCGCCTGAGTTGGTAGAGCGGGTGCGCCGTTTGCCCCTCGAGGGCGTGGAAGAGTTGGGGGTGAACCTGTTGGACTTTGACAGCGAAGCGGATTTGCGGCACTGGCTCGATACTCAGAGGTTGGGGGCGAGCGATCGCAATATTTGAGCATCGAAGATAGAGGTCGAAACGAACGAGCCATCGCCCACTGTAGTCCCAATTCGATATTGGCGATACGCCCTAGCGATGCGTAACAGCCAACCTGACTTGAGAATTCAGGATCGGAGTGTTAAGCTAAGTAAAGATAAAAAAAGTATTAAGATATTAACTCAACTCAATTTTATTTTAAACAGCCGTTTCGACGCTCTAGCGGCTGTTCTTTAGCCATTTCTGCCATATTTTTTAGATTCAGTGGCTAGAGCGCCATCGTCAAGCGAAAAGAAAGGAGATACGGTGTTTAGCTCTTCTAAGCTGTCTCAAATCGATCTCAAACAACTGTGGCATCGCTGGACGAAGCGCCACCAATCGGGATGGCGTCCTCGCCATCTTCTGGTTTATCTGATTTTAGGGAGTTTAGCCCTCGGCGTCAGTCTGACCGCTTGGCTGAGCTATCAAGTGGTGCGAGAACTCCTCCTCGACAACCTCAAACAAAGCGCTTCGACAGCGCTCCAAGAAGGTGCTAACGAAATCGACGATTGGTTTGCCACCCAAAAAACCTACATCGAAGCAATTTCGAGTACGCCGACGGCACGCAGTCTCGACTGGGAACGAATCCAACCCTATCTCCAACAAGAAACCCAACGCCTCGATAACTTTCTGACTCTATCGCTGGTCTTGCCCGACGGCTCGTTTCGCAACCAGTGGGGACAAACGGGCAGCCTCGCCGATCGCGAACACTTCCAAAAAGCGATCGACGGACAAATTCACGTCAGCAAGCCCCTGATGGCCCGGATCTCCAACATTCCCATTATTGCCGTAAGCGCACCGATTTGGAACGATCCCAACGCGGCTGACCGCCAACCGATCGGCGTGGTGACCGGGGCGATCGAAATCCAGCAGTTCGCGAAAGTCGTCAACCGTCTCAACTACGGCCCGGGCAGCTATGCCTTCGCCATCGACGATCGCGGAGACCCGATCGCCTACCTCGAACCCAAAGAACCCACCTTAACGGGCGAACCGACCCTAAACTACCTCGACAAGGTGGCTGAAGCCGAAGTGCAAATCGCGCGTCAGCTCAAAGATAGCAATCGCAGCATCGAACGCACCGAAATCGACGGTCGAGTCGTCTACGTGGCGCACCAACCCCTCGACGATTGGTCGATCGCCCTGGTCATCCCCCGCGAAAATATCGAAAACCAACTGCGATCGCTCAACATCCTGACGGGCGTTCTCGGGGTCATCCTCACCGTGGCGACCCTCTTAGCCGGACGGCAAATCCAAGACTCCGAACGGACTCGGGCGGGAGCCGCCCGAGAATCGCTCCTCAACAGTCTGACGAGCCGCCTGCACGCCTCCCTCGACCTCGACAAAACCTTACCGCCGACCCTCAAAGAACTCACCGACCTGCTGGTGTTCGATTGTATCGCCTTCGCATGGTACGATCGCCACGACCAAACCCTACAAATCGTTTCTCAATACTGCCAAGTCGAACGTCCCCAGTGGAACGGACAGCTACGATCGATCGATCCCAATACCGATCTCGACGTGCAGTTGCGACAGGGCGAAGCCCTGACCCTCCGGGTCGAACCCTCCGGCGAACTCCTCGAACTGACCCCCGACTGTTACTCGGCCTTTCCCATCCCCACCCGCTTGGGATCGCCGGGATATCTCCTCTGTCGCCACAGCCTCCCCTTCAAACTCAACCGCGAAGAACTCGAACTGATGCGCCGAGTCGTCGCCCAACTCGGCATCGCCGTCAACCAAGCTCACCTGTACGCCGAAACCCAACGGGCGATCGCCTCTCTCGAACGAGAACAACAACAGTTGCGCCAAGTGGTCACGAACGCCCCCGTGGCCATGGCTATGTTCGATGCAGAAATGCGCTACCTGGCCTTTAGCGACAAGTGGATCGACGATTACAACCTCGACGGCGAAAACTTACTCGGCCGCCATCATTACGAAATCTTCCCCGATTTAACCGAAGACCGCAAAAACGACCATCGCCAAGCCCTTTCGGGGCAAGTCATCTCGAATCCCGAAATGGTATGGGAGCGATCGGACGGAAGCCACGTCTACCTGCGATCGGCCATTCACCCCTGGTACTGTCCCGAAGGTAACATCGGCGGTATCATCATCGTGACCGAACGGATCGACGATCTCGTCAACGCTCGCGTGGAAGCCGAACGCGCTGCCCAATTCAAAGCGGACTTTTTGGCCAACATGAGTCACGAAATCCGTACCCCCATGAACGGCGTGCTGGGAATGACCAGTTTGCTGTCCCGTACCGCCCTCAAGCCGCAACAACGGGAGTACGTCCAAGCCATTCAGCGCAGCGCCCAACACCTCCTGACGTTGATTAACGATATTCTCGACTTTTCTAAGCTCGAAGCTGGGGAAATGGAACTCGAGGCGATCGACTTCGACCTCGATCGCCTCATCGAAGACGTTCTCGACGTAATGGCCACCCAAGCCGAAGAAAAAAACTTGGAGTTGGCGACGCTGCTCGATCGCGACGTTCCCCGCCACCTGCGCGGCGATCCGGCACGATTGCGACAAATTCTCTTGAACCTCGTCGGTAACGCCATTAAGTTTACCGCTCAGGGAGAAGTCGTCGTCCAGGCCGCTGTCAAAGACGAAACGCCCGAAGCAGCGACGATTCGCTTTGCCGTGCGCGATACGGGAATCGGGATCTCTAAGGAAGGTCAGACAAAACTGTTCCAGTCGTTTTCCCAAGTCGATACCTCCACCACCCGAGAGTATGGCGGTACGGGGTTGGGACTGGCGATCGCCAAGCAACTGGTGCAGTTGATGGACGGTGAAATCGGCGTCGAAAGCGTTGAAGGTATCGGGTCGATTTTCTGGTTTACCGTACCCCTAGAACTGGCTGACTCGGTACCCTCCTCGGCGTTGCCGATGTTGCCCTTGAATATGAGCCGCTTGCGGTTACTCGTGGCTGCCGACAACGCCACTACCTGCCAGTCCGTAGCCTATTTGGTACAGTCTTGGGGCATGGACGATATTACGAACGTGGGGAACTGCGAAGAGGCTCTCGAGCATCTCGAGAAGGCGGCCCAAACGTCTCGTCCCTTCAATATTTTGATTCTCGACCTACAGCTGTCGGACATCGATCTCGAACATTTCCTCGACACTATCAACAACCGTCCAGCACTGACGAAGACGAAAGTGGTGGTGATGAGCAATATTAAAGACCAGCGTACTGCCGAAGCTCTCCTCGATCGCGGTGCTGCCAGTTACTTTCTCAAACCCGTTCGCGCGTCGCGGCTGTTCGATGCGTTGATCGCGGCGATCGCACCCAAAATCGGGGACAGCGAAGAACTGACCACCTCCAAACCGCCGAAACCCCTCTCTTCTATCGATTTTTCCAACTTAAGGTTGCTCGTCGTCGAAGACCATCCCACCAACCAACAGGTGATTTTGTCTCAACTCGAGGAACTCGGCTGTCACGCTGACTGTGCCTCGAACGGTCAAGAAGCCTTGGAACGATTGGGCAAAACGCAGTACGATATCGTACTGATGGACTGTCAGATGCCCGTTCTCGATGGTTACGCAGCCACCCGCGAACTGCGCCGACGTGAAGGGAACGTGCGGCACACCACGACCATCGCGCTGACCGCTCACGCGATGCCCGCCGATCGCGAGAAGTGCTTGGCGGCCGGAATGGACGATTACATTCCCAAACCCGTGGATTTGGAGGTTCTCGTTAAAACCCTCGAACGCTGGACGGGGAGCGCTCCCCAGAAAGACGATCCCGAACGCGAGACCGATCGCGCGAACGTCCACAACGGAACGTCAGCCAACGCTAATGCAGCGGCCGAGGTCTCGAGTCCCGAAACGCAGGAGTTTCCTCTCGATCTCGATCGCCTGAACAAAGTTTCGCGAGGGAAAGTCAGCTTGCAAAAGCGGTTGCTCGATGCGTTCGTGCAGGCGACGCAAACGGATCTCGAGGAATTTGAGAACGCCTTGGAAGCCAGCGATCGCGATCGCGTTATCGCCAAAGCACATCGCCTGAAAGGAGCCGCAGCCAACGTGGGAGCGCAGGGAATGTCCGACCGGGCCGCTGCGTTGGAAAAGCTGGCGCGAACCGATTGCTTGGGGGAGGCCGGCGCGATCGTCGAGGTGTTGGCCGCCGATCTCGAACGGGTTCGAGCCTTCGTCGCCAGCCAACAGGAAGAAACCTCGTAAGGCGGCACGAGGTCTATCTCAATTGCAGATTGATATTATGCCGCAAGGATCGACTCAGGTATGACACGCATCTTAGCGATCGACGATGAAATCACCACTCAACTTCTATTGCAGGACTTGCTCGAAAGTGAAGGACACGAAGTCTTAATTGCAGAGGACGGACAGCAAGGCTGGGAACTCACCCTTACACATCGTCCGAACTTAATTGTTTGTGATTGGATGATGCCGCAAATCGACGGGTTGGAACTCTGTCGCCGTATTAAGGCAGAACCGGAGTTAGAAGCCGTGTTTTTTATTTTGCTGACAGCTCGAGAAAACCTCGACGATCGCGTTCGAGGTTTGGATGCCGGGGCTGACGATTTTATTTCTAAACCCATCGAAACGGAAGAGTTGCTGGCACGCGTTCGGGCGGGGCTTCGTCTGAACCATCTCAACAACCAATTGAGCCGTTCTTTGCAAGAGTTACAAGCCGCTCAAGCTCAATTGGTTCACAGTGAAAAAATGTCGAGTTTGGGGCGTTTGGTTGCGGGAATCGCCCACGAAATCAACAACCCAATTAGCTTTATCTACGGAAATTTAACTTACGTCAACGAATATACTAGCACGCTATCTTCTTTAGTTCGAGATGTTGCTGAAAATCCCAATTTTTCACGAGAACACTTTCTCGAACAGCTAGAAGATCTCGATATTAACTTTATCGTTAAAGATATTAAAAATGTCGTATCTTCGATGAAAGACGGTGCGGAACGAATTCGAGAAATTGTCGTATCGTTGCAAGAGTTTTCGAGCAACGATCGCGCTGGACTGCAAAAAATTGATGTCTGCCACTCGCTCGATTTAGCTTTATCCATTCTCGAACATCGCTGTCGAGATAAAGTGAGTGACTTTACGCTGGAAATCGTTAAAAATTACGTAGAACTTCCTAAAATTGAAGGCTATGCCAGTTCGCTCAATCAAGTCTTTTTAGGATTGATCGATAACGCGATCGATGCTGTCACAGAAGCTGCAAAAACCCGAGGCGATCGCTGGCAGCCTAAAGTTTTAATTCAAACTTGTCAAACCCAAGACAATTGGGTAGAAGTCATAATTTCAGACAATGGGAACGGCATTCAAGATCGAATTCGAGACAAAATTTTCGATCCGTTTTTTACGACCAAGCCAGTCGGAAAAGGTAAAGGTCTCGGTTTGTCGATCGGCTATCAAATTGTCGTGCAACAGCACGGCGGACAGCTAGAATACCGTTCGCAACCGGAGTTGGGAACTCAATTTTTCGTGCGTCTTCCCCTCAAACCCAACATTGTAGAAGCCAAGCCGATCTCGACGCGTTAAAACACTCTCTCTTCAAGCTCGGACTTCACGATCGCCAGCCGTTTCCCAACGAGCCAACCCCCCGATCGCCTTTGAGAAATTGGGGGGTGTTTTGTACGGACTTTCAGTCGTCACTGAAGTTTTAACCCGGTTTACTTCGGACGTTTGAAATAACAGGCGGTCATTGACTCGTCGCGATCGCGATCGGGAGCGTACAAACACGCGACCATTTCAAACCCCAAATCTCCCAAATCCCGAATCTCTTGTACGAACCGTTCTCCACCCGGATCGGTTTCTTCTGTCGTCGAGACCGAGCGATATTCCCATTTTACCGGTCGCGCTTGCCGGTCGGAAGGCGAAAACTGTGCCGATGCCGGACTGACGAACTGCAACGTCGCCACGAGTCCCAACACCGCCAACGTTACGAGGTTTAACACCACACTCCAATTCCATCGTTTCATCTCGATATTTCTCCTCATCTCTTCGATTGCATCATCTCTCGGTTGGGGCGGTGCGTATCAGTGAAGAGTCTAGAGGGAAGAGGGAAGAGTGAAGACAGGGAAACGTTCACAGTTTCTCCACTGCTCCCTCTTTCCCTTGCGCCCCGGAATTAACACTCTCGACTCTACACTCTGCACTCTACACTGATAAACACGCACCCTTGTATATGGGCGGTGTACATTGGCGGTGCGTGACCGATCGATCGGTCTCACGATCTACACCCCGTTCTTTAAGTCACGCACCCTACGGGTGACGGGTGACGGGTGACGGGTGACTGAACCATAGGCTTCGATCGCCTGCTGCGCGATCGCGTCCCAACTGTAATATTGAGAAGCATAGAGGCGAGCGTTGTTCCCCCGTCTGCGACAATCCTCGAGATCGGACAACGCCTCCGAGAGACCCTCAAATACCGAATCCACCCTACACGACGATATCCATCCCGATTCCGACCCCTGTACCGCTTCCCAAATCTGCACGCGATCGGAAATTAAAACCGGCGTTCCCACCGCCATCGCCTCCGCGACCGCAATTCCGAAATTCTCGTAATAGGAGGGGAGAACGAACAAATCCGCCCCATACAACAACGCCGCTTTTACCTCGCCACCGACGAATCCCGTTACGATCGCCCGGTTTTTCAACGACGACACGACGCGATCGACGATCGTTTTCTCGTATCGAGGATCTTGCGGGTTGCTTCCCGCCAACACGAACTGAAAGTCAACCCCCCTATCCGCCAACCGTTCCAACGCCGGAATCAGTAAATCCAATCCCTTCTTCGGTTCGATGCGGGACATAAACAAGACCAGCGGACGGGTGGGTTCGATTCCCCACTTCTGCAAAATCTCCTCGGCGTTGTCGGGATCGTCTGGCGGCGTCACGCCCAACGGAATTACCCAATCGGTGGTTTTGACCCCAAACCGTTCGGAAATCTTGGCTTCCTCGGGACTGGTGAAGTGAATCGCCGCCGCCTTCGCCAAATTTTCCCGTTCCAGCAACGCCGCGTAAAGTCGTTTGAGTTGCTGTTTCTTCCGTAAATCCGCCGGATCGAGAGTTCCCAGAGGACGCAACACGTAAGGAAGTCCTCGATGTCTCGCCACCCACGCCGAGAAACTACTCAAGGGCGAAAACAAAGCGTGAATGTGGGCGATGTCGTAGTCGCTGGCGTGCGTCCACAGCCACCGCAGCAGCCCCAACGAAAACTTGTAGCGGCGAAACGGCGAACAACGAAAATACAAAACAGTGTAACCGTCTTGCGAAACGGGTTGGTTAAGGGGAACCTCGAGGGGCGGTTGTCCCGCATCGCCGTTAGAGTCGGTGGTAATCACTGTCACTTCAGCCCCCTGACGGGCTAACGCCTCGGAAAACCCGCGAACCATCTGACTCGGACCGCCATATACTAGGGAAATCGAGGGAACGATCTGCAATATCTTTAAATTTTTCATGGGAAACGTTCGATAATTGACGGTTGATAGTCGATCGTGTTTTTCCTGGCTCCCCTATCCCCTTACCTCTTCATCCCCTCAACGATAATCGAAAATTTTGCCGTCGCCTAGAAGCGAGCGATCGAGTCTCGCTACACTGTTGAAGTGGACTGATAAGGCAATCCAACGACGGCCCACTTCAAGAGCGAGCCAAGATATATATAATGCGAAATTTTAGATTTGCGATCGTCAGCGACCTACACATCGCCCTACCTGAGACAGTATGGGACAATCCCAGTCGCTTTCACCTCGTCGAAATTTCCATTCCCGTTTTAGAAACGATTTTCGATCGCCTGCGAGACGCCGATCTCGATTTTCTGCTGATTCCCGGCGATCTCACCCAACACGGCGAACCGGAAAACCACCGTTGGCTGGCTTCCCGACTGGCGAAACTTCCCTATCCGGCGTTTGTCATTCCAGGAAATCACGATGTTCCCGTTCCTGTCGCCGACGATCGCTCCATCGGACTTGGCGATTTCACTCATTATTACGGTGATTTCGGATACGACGATCGCGATCGCCTCTACTATACTCGCGAACTATTGCCGGGGTTGCACCTCATCGGCTTAAATTCCAATCAGTTCGACGCCGAAGGACGACAACTCGGAGTTCTCGACAGTCCACAACTTCAGTGGTTGGAGGAGGTTCTCGACAAACTGCAAAACGAAACGGTGTTGGTGATGGTTCACCACAACATCATCGAACATCTTCCGGGTCAGTCGCAGAACAAACTCGGTCGGCGATATATGTTGGATAACGCCCCAGTTTTACGGGAGATGTTGCGATCGCACAATGTCCAATTGGTGTTTACAGGACATCTCCACGTCCAAGATGTCGCTGGTTTTAATGGCGTTTACGACATCACCACAGGTTCGACAGTGACGTATCCCCATCCCTACCGCATTTTGGAATACTACACCGATCTCCACGGCAATTCTTGGCTGCAAATCGAATCGGGACGAGTCGAAGGTGTGGAAGGATGGAACGATTTACCTCGCATTTCTCGAACTTGGATGGGCGATCGATCGCGTCCGTTCATGTTGCGCTTGCTGACGGGCGAACCCTTAAATTTATCTCAGGAAGAAGCCGAACCCCTCGTTCCCAGTCTTCGTTATTTTTGGGCGAACATCGCCGATGGAGACGCGCAATTCGACTTCGCACATTTTCCCCCGAAACCCCGTCGTTTTTTTGAATCGTTTAGTGCGACGTTAGACGATGGAAGTTTGGCTTTAATTGACAATCACGTCGCGCTCAAACTGGGAGATTGCGGTTAAATTTTCTCGACTCGAACGGTCTTCGAGCGGTTTGGTTCGGTGGGTGTAGTTTGTCTACGAGTTGGCGATCGCCCTCTGGCTCGCTTTATTTTTTGTTAGCTTTTATTAACTTAAATATCGAATCACTGTAAATCGATAAATAAATCAAAACGAATTTTAGCATTTGTGAAGTCTTGATAAGTTTAAATAGTATCCCAAAAGCGATCGAATCTTCAAAACACTGATTGGGCAAGCTTTTCGTCTATTTTTCGATCGAGATCGTCCGAAAAACGAGCATGAAGTTTTGTAGATTAAGTTTAAATATTCCAAACAACTCTTGGCCGTTGGGGACTTTGTTGTGACATCCTAACAACAACCGATCGGGGTAAATGCGTCTGATGAAATGGCACGTTCGGCTCAAACTGAATCGTTCGTTGGCATCAGCCAAGGTTCTTCCTCACTGGCAAGTATTAAGTCCCGACAAGAAATTTCGACCCACGCAGCTGCATCCCGACATCGATGGTATTTTTGCCAAATATCAGCGACCCGTTTGGGTTGCCCGAGAATATACCAGTGCCGATCGCACCTGGAGTCGAGCTGAAATCGACAGCGGCCTCGATCGTATTTACCGCCTCGTTCTCCAACACGATCGATCCGTTCCCCCAGAACTGATCCGCGAGTTACGCCAACTTTCCTTCGTCGAAGCGGCCAGCATTGGAGAGATCGGGTACGCCGATCTCCCCGAAATGCGATCGCGTGCGGCCAGTCTCCAAACCGATTGGCGTTCCCGTAACGCCATCGGCTTACCCGAAGCGCACCAACTGTACGCGCGTGGAGACGCCAGCATTACCGTGGCGGTACTCGATACCGGCATCGATCTCGATCACCCGGAACTGGCAGACGTTCTCGTCCCCGGATACGATTTCGTCAACATCATCGACGGTGCAGGTCAGTTCGTCGGGGACTATCTCGGCTACGACGAAGATCCTGAAGACGAAGTGGGACACGGAACCCACGTCGCCGGAATTATCGCAGCCAAAGGTACGAACATCCCCCCTGGCGTCGTTCCCAACTGCAAAATCCTACCGGTGCGCGTTCTCGGGGCGATGCAAAAGGGGACGAAGCGGGTGGGATCGGGACTCGTCGATAACATCAACTCGGGGATTAAATGGGCGATCGATCGCGGTGCCGATGTCATCAACATGAGCTTGGGGGTTAAAAATTCAGGTGGCGGACTGCCCCATCAAGAAGTGGTGGACTACGCCCAACGCAAAGGCGTTACCATCGTTGCCGCCTCGGGAAACGACGGAAAAGAAGAACTGTACTATCCGGGGGCGTTACCTCACGTCATTACTGTCGGCGCGATCGACGAACTCGGGGGGATCGCGCCCTTTTCAACCTACGGCAGACAAGTCGATTTCGTCGCACCCGGCACCGATATCTATAGCACCTACGTTAAAAACGATTATGCCTTTTCCACGGGAACCTCGCACGCCGCCCCTTTCGTAACGGGAGCCGTTGCGTTGTTGAAATCTTACGCCCGAGTCAAACGAGGCGTCAATTTACTCGATCGGCAAATTAAATATTTACTCCAACAAACTGCCGATAAAGTCGACCGACGCTTCAAACATCAAAAAGCCGGGTTTGGCAAGTTAAACTTGCTCGACGCGCTGCGATTACTAGACACCAAACTCAGTTAACGGAGGGACGATCGCGTGGCACGAACTGAAAACTGGAACGCCCTAAGCCAACTGTTTGATTTGAGTCAAACCGATGCAGATTCGATAACACCGACACCTTCGATCGCACCAACCGCTTCGACGGAAAATTGGAACGCTCTGAGCCAACTGTTCGGTCTTGAAGAAGGCGAAACGACTGAAGGAACGGGTCTCGAACCACCGATGGTTCTACGTCACGGTCAGTTCGTTGTAGAAGCGGTTAGCGAAGCGGGTGCGTCCTTTGTAAATCCGCTCGATCGCACCGTTCAAGTCACCGTCGTTCCCGATAAAACGGCTCAATGGACGCTGAGTAAGAACAGCCTCGAAAAGTGGCCGTGGGTGAATATCCTCACCGGCATGAATCGAGCTTACGGTTCGACGATCGCACCGAAACTGTATGGAGCGGCCTTAATTTTTAAAACGGGGAGTTCTTCAGAATACGCCCTCGTCGGAGCGCAAAAAACGATCGCGTTACAACCCGGAGAAAGTGCCAATTTTTTCTGTAACGACGGTCATTTTAAAGATAACGACGGTAGCGTGACGGTATTTTGGTTTCTCGAAGCCTGTTCCGGTATTGTCACGCGAGATAACTTCAGCGTCGAAGCGGCTGGCGAACAGACCTTTACCAATCCGTTCGATCGCACCGTAACCCTCCATTTCGTCCCCGACGGCGAATGGAAAACGCACTTTAACGCAAACGCCATTTCCCCTATTGGCTCGGACGCTCCGGCGGGTGCGGGCTATCGCGACAGTCAAGCGGCGATCGGCTGTCTGCTCGTGAAAATTAACGGAAAATGGCAAGCGATCGGATCGGCGACGAGTTTGACGTTACAACCGACTCAAAGTCTCGTGTTTGCCTGTAATATTATTCCCGAAAAAGCGAACGAAGCTCGAGAATCGATAACTGTAAATTGGGTTTTAGAAGCCGTTTTATGAGGTCGAAAAACGCCACTTAAAATCATAAGCTCGACGCCACAAAAACAACGTATTCCTGGCAATTTCTATCGATAGATTCTTGGTAAACTATGGTTTTTACAAACATTACCACTAGCAGTTCGGCAGATGTAGCGCTAAAAATCGATCCGCCCCAGAGCGTCGATCGCGACGCCCAACTCGCCCTCAACGATACCGCGATCGAGTACGCCGAAAAATATCCCTACAGTACCTCGACTGCCGCGATCGTCGAACAGGGTCTGTCGGGGGTGGTGGCGAACGTATCCGATCGCCTCAACAGCGCCAGCGATCTCGAGGATACCGTGCGGTTGCTCCTCTCACACTCGACCGTTTACGCCGCGATGGTGAAAATCGCTATCGACAGCGAAAAAGCCACCGACGAAAGCGGCATCTATAACGCCGTACTGCGTCACGTCAGCGACAAGCCGAAAACCTTTTTTCAAGCCAAGCTGCTGCAATACGTCCTCAACGCCAAACATATTACGGTCGATGGAACAGACGTGAAATGGCAAGTGTTGCCCGAACTCGTCGCCGAAAACGGTATTCCCATCACCTCGGGAGATGTCGAACCGGCCGTCGATCGCTTGCTCGACATCGTTTACGAACGGGGCGCACTCTACTACTACCTCGATCGATACATTCAAAACGGCGATATCGACGCGATCGAATTCACGCCCAGCCTCAAAGAAAAGATGCTCGATCGCCTCGTCACCCTCAACCTCAACATCGATCCTGAAAAGTTCGGTGCGGGCGCTTACGACGAATATTTCGCCCTGGCTTATCACGAAGCCCGTACCGGCGGAACCACCACCGACGACCCCATCGACTTAGTTTACTCCCGAGGCGGACAAAGTACCTGGGATTTCGCCGTCGATCGCTTCGAGAGCGTTGAAAAACAAGGCATTAGCAAAAACAACATCCTCGCCGCCGGAGCGCTCGATTACATCTATTACATTGGCGAAATCATGCGCGTATTCGATGTCGCCAACGTTTTGGTGTTGCGCTGGGCCAGCGGTCTGCTCGATATTCCCGACGGAACCACTGCGTCGGCCTTGTATCGCTTTCACAAACGCCGCGACGAGCGATCGACCCCCGAAGAACGTGCCATGCTCTACAAGCGCGTTCTCAACAAAGGCGAGGGACAAGTCCTTTCGCGGATGTCGGTCAACTCGGACTTTACGACCCTGTGGGATCAGTTAATCGCCGAAGTGATGCAATACGTCTACAAAACCGAGCGCAAAGCCTATTGGAACAACTGGTATAACAGCGGCGTGTCCAACGCGCGGATTTACCAACTGACGCGAGACCTTCAGTACAACCTATCCGACCACATGACGGGGATGGCGCACTTGCAAGTGACGGAAGATTACAACCACCTGCAAGAAGCCATCGACATTATCAACAGCGAAGACGTTCGTAACTACTTCGGCGGTCGTCGTCAAAGTTTGTGGAATACCATCGAGCGCATTTGCAGCGAAGAATTTGGCTCGGCTCCCAATACCGAAACCATCAAAACCCTCGCGGTCGAAGGAAACACTATCTTTCAGTGGATCGCCAACTTTAACGAAAATTTAGTGACCTCGTCTCAGTTCGAGAAACTGCTCGACGCCGTTGAAGCTTGGGTGTTAGCCAAAGAAACGATCGAGGGTTCGCCGCAGAAGCGATCGCCGAAACCGCTTCCCTCGGCTGCGCCGCCTCCACGCTACGACAGCGGTGGTGGGTTTATTTACGACTACGAAAGCGTGTCGGGGAACGACAACCTCGCTGGAAGTACCGTCGGCGACGACGAATTCGATCGCTGGTAAGCCGAGAGGAACGAAGACATAGGGAGGAATTTACACGATGACCGATCGAACGCAACTGACCGAAAAAGCCAGGGCCCAGGCTCGAGAAGAACTCGGGAAAGACCCCAGCTTTCGCCAACTGTCCAAACCCGAACAATTCAGTCTTTACAAAAATCGCGTCGGCGAACTGACCGAGCAGTTTTCCCGACAGCAAGCCCTCGCCGATGCCATGGCCGCCGGGGATCTCATCGACGATCGCCGCCACCTCAACCGTCGTATCGACCAACAAGGGGCGATCGCCGGACGGACGCTGCGACAAGTCGATTTTCCGCAGTTCGTCAAAGACCTACTCAAAGGCGTCTTCGATGCGAACTTAGAGGTCACGAAGGAGCAAATGGACTCCTACGCTGATTTGGTCGATCGCATCACCCAACCGGCGAGTAAGTTTATCAACACTATCGACGACGCCACGGCTTACGCATTTCTCTCGGAAACGCAACCGAACCGCTTTCAACTCCTCGGTGCAGATAGTTTCAGCGGCGATTTATTTTCCGACTCGGGAGACCAAAGCAGTCAAATTAACCTCGGCGACGCCAGCGGCAACCCCGTCGATACCACCAGCGACGACATTCGCGGCGAAGTCCTGCAAGCGAAGCTCCAACTGGTACGACAACACCAACAGCTTCTCGAAGAAATGCTGCTCATGGGAGTCACGCGGTTGGTGGTCGATAACGGAAAAGTCAAAGCGAATATCGATTTCCAAATTCGCGCTCAAGAGCAAATTCGCAAAGCCGACGCCGGACAGCAAAACACGCAACGCCAAAAAATTCGCCGTCGGTCTATGGGCGGCTTTTTCGGGTTTTTCGGCTCCTCTCGCCAGACGACGAAGACACAAATTTCTGTATCTACCGCTCAAGTGCAAAGTGCGGCGGCGACGACTTCGAGTACGCAAGTGCGCGGCGAAGTGGAAATCAATTTCAAAACCGATTATTTCCCCTTGGAAAACTTCAGGGATATTTTGATGAACCGCGACAATCCCGGTTCGGTGAAACCGAACACCGACGGAACGCAACCGCAAAACGGCCAGACTCCTTAATTCCTCTGTGAATTAACCCGTAAATTTCTCGATCGACTCTCAAACCGCGATTCTCAAACCCTCAAACACAGCTCTCAATGGCACTGGCGATCGTCCAATTTGAAGCCAATACTGACAAAACGACCCGTTTTCGTATTGATATCGGCACGACGAATCGGTTCTACATCTACGCCATTGGCGACGATCGCAGCTTCAAGCATAACGGCTTGGCGTTTTTAGAAAACGCGCGGTTTGTCTCTCCCCTGTTGGGGCCTCTAGCTCCAGAAACCCTCGGTCGCACAGTTTTAGAAGTTCCTCGAGAGCGATTCGACCCTCGCTATCGTTACGTCCAACTGCTGAGTTACCGCACTCCCGATAAAACCGGCCCGGCCCTGTCCGACATCGTGACCGTTCCCGTCCGCTCTTATCCCATCGCTCGATCGTTGTCTACCGAGACTGCTGCCATGGAAAACCAACCTGTCGATACCGTTCCCTTCAGTTACCAAGAATCCTATTACAGCGAGAGTATGGGATTTTTTGACGGTCTGATCGAAACGGTGGGCAAAGTCGCATCGGGTGTGGTGAACGCCGTCAAATCCGTCGCCCCCGTTGCCGCACCCATTTTAACGGGGATTTTCGGCCCGGAAGCCGGAGTTGCTGTGACTGGCATTACGAGCTTGCTCGATAGTTTGATCCCTAAAACGGGAGCTGACCCGAAACAGATTAAAACGCAACTGCAAAACCCGGATACGCTCGATCGAATTGTGAGCCTAATTTCGCAGCTACAGAACCTCAAAAAAACGCCGAGTACGGCGAAAGCCATGAGTTTTAACGGCTACGCACCGCCTCCGGGTCGCACGATGATGCCGCCGGAAGTGTTCGATCGCCTACCGGCGTTAATGCCGTTGTTGGGACGTTCTCTGCACCCGGAAACGGTGCGGACGATCGCGTCGAATCCGGTGCGAACGCGGGTGTTGTTGGGGACGATCGCCCAAGGTGCGTTAGATGCGGGTAAGCATTTTCCGGGGTTCGATCGCGCGATCGAAGTAGAAATTGATGACGGCGATCGCGATTTGTTACCCCTTCGCAACGACCGTTACAGTTCGGAACCGCCCTATCATCGCCAGGAACGGGTTCGCCTCCAGTTTAACGACGTTCGCCCGCAGACGACGGGGGGGCGATCGAAGGTGCTGTATCGGATCGATCGCGATTTGGCGTTTCCGTTGGTGTTAGAAACCCCCCGTCCGATTACGCAAGGGACACTTCAATTCTTCGTTAAAAATCCCGAAACTTTAGAGGTTTTAATCGAGAAAACTTATCGCCTCGAAAACTTGCGATCGGGAGAACTCGCGGTGATGCCTCAGTTGAGCCAGCAACAGTTGCGATCGCTGCATCCGAACGAAGAGTATTTACTGTGTGCGGTGTTGACTTGGACGGCGCGATCGAGCCGCACGGGACAAACGAAACGGATGGGAACGAGTACCACTGTTTTAGTCAGTTTGGTGGGCGAGTATTTCTTCGATCGCATTGAAGGTAGCGAGCAAACCATTCCTCTCAACGATCCGACAGAATATCGTCCCTACTGGCACAAAGTTTGGCAGGGGGAATTTAGTGAAGATGAAGTGAGTATTTCTCTCGATTGCAAATACTATTACGTTCTCGAGCTAGAACGAGACAATAACGCGCGAATGGAAACGTTAATCTCGACGAACGAAGGCAGTATAACCGAGCGAAAAGCGAAACTGAAAACGGGTTTAATTTTGAGTTTAAATCGTCTCTCAGAATTACTGGATGAAGTTTCAGGGCGATCGCACTTAAGCGAAAAAGAACTTACAGCGCTTCGGTGTTGTGAATTTAAAGAAAACTTCCAAAAACTAGCTCGCACACAGGTCGAATTTGAAGGCTATACAGGCGATCGTGCCGCGCTTTGGGTCTATCCTGAAATCGAATTGCGTCGCGTCGTTCTCAAGCAGGTTGTAGATAGCGATGCGAACGGGCGAGTCTTGAATTTGAACGAGCAAACAGTTTATTTTCCCATTCTCAATATTGCTCGGTTTGTGGGTACTAGCACATCAGGTCAATAAGGAGGAATACAGATCGTGGCCAATGAATATACAACTCTTTTGAACGCACCGTTAACTCTGACGGATAATGTACCCCCATCACCAGCAGGGACAAGAGGAGAAGCAATTATTACGGAGTATAAGCGTCGCCGTAATTTGATGCATCCCGTTCCAGCATTTGACATGACACTGCTCATGGATTGCTTGCATCAGAGATTTCAAGCAGATGGTTGGCAATGGGTTCCAAATAGCGGCGCGAAAGCAGATGGAAGACAAGCACTCGAAGGCAGGAATGTCAGAAATCAAGGACAGTGCGCTGTATTAGCGGGTGCTTTGTATGCTCTCTTAATTTGTCCTCCTCCCTTTGGATGTGGCCAAGTTCCCGGACTGACTGACGAGGTTGATTCCTATAACAATGGGGGAAGGGGATTTATTTCCAATCATCCTCTCGCTGGTATTTTTGGCTTACCTGCTCATGTTTACAATACTCATGGAGTTTTGCAAGGGCGCTATCTTTGGGACAATCACTACATTGTTGAGTATCAGAACAATTGGTACGATCCTAGTTACAACGTTGTTTACAATAACTCTAAAGCTGATATGGCTGCGGAAAATTTAACCACAGTCGAGACCCAAGAGGCTTCTGGAGATTCGTGGTTTAGAACCAATGTAGGGTTGTATGTCAGGTGTTCTGAGGTCGATTATTTTGGTCCTGGGCAGGGTCAATTTAATATTACTCAAAGGTTATCAGGGCCTTGGAATCCTCCTTACAATCGCCAAAATAATAACTATGTTCGTCCTCCACAAGGGCGACCCAGACCGAGAAACGATGGTGCTTGCTACATTACGACAGCAACCTGTTTCGCATTAGGTAAAAAAGATAATTGCACCGAACTCGAAACCTTGCGGTGGTATCGAGATAACGTTCTGATTAAAAGCCAGGATGGTGCGAAGGCGGCTATTGAATATTACCGATCGGCCAAAAATGTAATCGACACGCTCAATCAACAGTCGGAACGGGAAGCGAAGGAAATCTACCAGCATATATACGACGAATATGTCGCTCCCGCAGTGAAGGCAGTTACAGATAAAGATTATCCCAAAGCTAAAGCTATCTTTTTGGAAGCTTTAGCAGACATGAAAGGTCGTTTTCCCAGTGAAACGTCTTCTGAGATGGCAGTTCGGAGTCTATCTCTAAGTTCGTCAGGGATTGCCAACGCACTGTCTACTGAGCTTGTCACCCTCAATGGTATGAAAGTTCTGTTCGATCGCCCTGTACCTGCGACTCCAGTTAATCTGATTCCTAAAGAAGAGTTTCCTCCTCAATTGTAACACAATAAATGAACACAAACGATTCTAAAACCAATAATTCTAACATCAATCTACACGCCCTTCATTCTCCCTTTGCTGAGGTGGTAGAACAACTGACGGGATGGGAAGATCTATTAGAAGATCCGGATTCTAACAGTACGATGCACGTCGAATCGATCGACATTAAAATGCCCTTAGAACTGCAAATCAATGCAGACGAATCAGGAGAAGTTTCGATCGGTGGTTCGGCTCCCACCCAAACCATAGAAACGACAGTTATGCCCGTCTTTCACCGTCTTAAACTACATCTAACGATCGATCGTGACCACTAACCGACCCTGGCACTTAAATACATTTCTCGACGCGCTGATCTACGAACTCGATCGCGCGCAAGATACGTTATCGGTCAAAGGTGCAAATCGCAAGCTAACGTATATGGTCAAAGATATGTCGTTAGACTTACAGTTATTTCCTGAATTCGACGGCGACAACGTTCACTTCACGACCGCAAAGCCAGGAGAAATAGGCGCATCGAAAATCACCTTTCAGTTGGGTTCGATTCGCGACCATCAAATTCAAGAAATTGCGAAAGATCCGCTCAGTCACGACGATATCTCGATCGACGAGATAGATTTACCGAAAGAAGCGAACAAAACTCTTAAAAAACTTGGGATTTATTCAACCAAAGACTTACAACGAACGATTGAAGAGAAAGGGATCGATTTAGACGCGCATACAGGAGAAACCCTCGATCGCGAACATCTCTCTCACATCCTCGATCGCGAACGTCGCCGCCAAAATTCACCCGTCGTCTCACACGCGAGATTCTTTCGACAAAACGGGCGAAGTATTTTGCGTTTAGAGGGACAAAACCTCATGATTTACCCCGAGGATGGTGAGTTTCCCGTGGCGGTTCTCGATGGTGTGAAAGTCCCGATTCAAACGGCTAGCGAAACTCAACTTCAACTTCTCATCGATCGCGATCGCTTAAAAACTCAACCTGGAAAGCTCGAAGTTGCCCTCGATCGCTATGCCATTATCACTTTAACCTTAAAAACTTAAGCTTGTCCGATTACACGTTATAAATAATTCAAATTATCCTATGTTCGATCGACAATCTCAGTCTAAAAACCGCCTTCTCGCCCTCGAACGCGAGCTGCTCGGCCGCGGTCGATCGAGCCAATATTCCCCAGTTCCCAAACGCCCAGTTCCCGAACCGTATAGTTCCGAAACTCAAAATATCGTTGAAGACAAGATCGTTGAAGACAATTCCGATCGTTTGGCAGCTCCGAGATCGCCCGATCGCAGCTCTCCCAAACAAAATCGTTTGCTGGAATTAGAAAATTCCCTTCAAACTCGAGAAAGAACGAGTCAAAGACCGACTCGAAGACCGACAAAACCCGATCGCGCGCAACGCTCCCCGTCTCACCCTCCACCAACCCCCCGAATACAGTTTGAATCTTACATCTTCGATACCGGAGAACCTATTATCGTCGGCGATCGCCACGTTCGGGCCCCTTCTCCTTTTGTCGATCGTCGAATCGATCGACTCGGCGATGTCGCTACCCGTCCCGAATCCGTTCCCGAACGCATAATGACAGGCGATCGACCGCTCGACTCTCAAGTAGAGAACGTAAAACTTACTGAGAACGGCCATCGCTCGAGAGTTTCAAACGACGAGATAACGGAAGTTCAGAACGACGAGAACGACATCGACCCCTCAAACAACTCCGCGAACAACGGACTTCACGAAGCCTTCGGCGACATTCGCGAAGAAATGAGTTACGCCACCGCGTTCGATTTAGGAACTGTCGAGGTCGAAATTCCCTTTGACGAATTTGACAAAGCCATCGACGACGAACACAGCGATCGAGAACGAGCGATCGCGCAATCCCACTCTCTCGATCCCCGTTTTGATGAATTTGACGAGGCCATCGCTTTGGGAAAGCCATCTAGCGATCGCCGTCGGTCGCCGCCTCCCGTCACTGCTCCGAACGCCCTCGCCTCAGTCAAAAGAGAGCCTCGATACGCGCTAACTCCGTTCTCGTCACAGACTTTACCGGCCTCTCTCGCAACTAGCGACCCCCCAAGCGACGATCTGGCCACTGTCGCGTTTGGGTTTAGCGGCGATCGCACCTTTGACCTGACCGCATTCGAGACGATCGCACGGGTCGCACGTCGAGTCGCCAACGCCTCGCTTCCCCTCATCGTCTCCTTTTTTATCTATACCTTCGGTTTTCTCGTCGTGTTCGCGCAACTGTTGGGATTGGGTTTAGCCTTTTTGGCCGCCTCAGCCAGTCAACGCGATCGAGATTTCTCGGGATTTAACGATATCCCGAGCGATCGAGAAATGCGAGCGATCGAAGCCTCGTTAGACAGCGGCTAGGACTCTCCAGTCTCGGAAAACCGCTCTCCACCTCCCTCCCCTAACTCAACCTAACGAATTCCCGATCGCACGCAACCACTCAGACACGACGATGAAAAAATCTCACTCCTCAAACCGACTGTTCGATCTCGATCGTGCGACGCACCGCTTGCGCGAACGAAAACTCACCTCGAACTCATCTCCACCCCCACTCGATCGCACGCCACCATCTGGGAAAGGGTCGATCTTCAAACTCGATCGCTCGGTGACGCGTCCCCGCGATCGGTCTCGACCGTCCTACACTGAAGCCAAATCCTTCGATAACAACGAGGCGATCGAGGTCGAAGGAAACGGTTACAACCAACGCCAAACACAAGCTCGCGCGTTTGACGCGAACGAACCGATCGCTCTCGAGTACTCGTCTCCTCACTTCGAGCCAAATTACGCCGAAGCCAGTTCCTGGAACGAAGACGCGGTCGAGCCAAACTACGCCGAAGCCAGTTCCTGGAATCAAGAAGCTGACGAAATTGTGACGGAGGCGATACCGTTTGAGGCTCAGTCTTTTGAAGTCGATACCGAGTCGAGCGAGGACACGACACCGCCAGTTGAAGCTAAAGGCGATCGCACCGACGCCTTAACCCATCAGGTCGAAGCACTTCGTCAAGAGGTGCAAGCGTTAAACACTCCCGCACCCCCTTCAACCGATTCGACCGCCGAACAACTGCGACAAATTCAACATGAAATTCGGGCGTTAGGAGACGCGCGATCGCAGCCTTCGTCAGATTCGGAAGCCTTCACGACCCAACTGCGATCGCTTCGCAGCGAACTCCAAGCCTTACGGGACAATCGAGAAGCCGAAGCACTCAGTCACGAGTACTGGGAAGCGTTGGAACTCGAACCGCATTTTCAAGAGTTCGATCGACAAATCGAGGAAACGCCATCTTCATCTCTCTCAGACGCCGCTCGATACGTTCCGGTGGAAGTGGTTCCCCCTGAGACCCCTGACTCGCCAGCGAAAGCGATGGAAGTCGAACTTTCAGACCAGTTCGCCGAATTCGATCGCATGATGGACGCTGAAGGAGACGCCACCTCGAACCTCAACGCCGTCGAGAGTTGGTCTGAAGCCGCATCGTTCGACAATGAGATGGATTATACCTGGGCTTTAGGCGATGAGGAGACATCGGAACCCGAACCTCAACTCAAACTTTGGAACGAGATGTCTTCTGGCGAGCAAAACGAAGCGGTCGAGTCTTTAATCCTCATGCAAGGCGGAAGTCACGAACCGTCATCGGCGTTGGGTGAGGGCGATCTCGATTATACCTGGGCTTTAGGCGATGAAGAGACATCGAAACCCGAATCTCAACTCAAGCTTTGGAACGAGATGTCTTCTGGCGAGCAAAACGAAGCGGTCGAGTCTTTAATTCTCATGCAAGGCGGAAGTTTGGAGTCCTAAAAAGGACAGAATAGCCATTCGCCGAAAATTTTTTTAGTAGTTTATTTGAGAACTTACGATGCCACTTACAATATTAGCTCACCAGGCCAACAACATTCCTAATGCCGCCGGAAACCGCGCAATTCTAACGGTGCGAGTGGTCGATCGTATTTACGGACAGATTCACAACAACGCTCCAGGGCCGCTACAGGGAATTAACGTCAATCTTTCTGTAAACCAGGTCGCCCCCGTCGCAGCAGTTACAGATGGTAATGGATATGCTTATTTTTCCATTGCAAGAGACGATATGACTGCGATCGCTAACGTGGGAATTCAGTACCAGAGGGCAAATCGATGGCATCGTACAGAAGCGATAAATGGGGTTGTCTTTAACCAGCGTTTGAACTACATTGCCAACGTCACACCCGCGCTAAATACATTACCGACCACTGCAAACCTTTTAAACACCGCGATCGCCAATACTCCCGAAGCAAAAGCCCAAAGTTTCGCCGAAATTATGGCAGCCGTAGAACGCGATCGCGTCGTTGCGATCGCCGCTTTACCTCCGACGGGAGTGATGGGAGCGGGGGGAGCTGCTTCATTTCGAGCCATTCTACGCGGTGCGTTACCCGATCGCGCTATTTATAATAGTGGAATTTGGTATGTCGGCGAACTTCCTACCAATTTACGAGGCATTCACGCACAAGGTTTTTCGGGGTCGCCACATCTGAATCTCATCAGTCCTTTTACCTGGAACGTTCCAGGAGGAAATGCCGCGCAAGCCATTCGAGATTTCCTCATCGGCCCGACTGTGGCAGAATGTGCGAGCGTGATTCAAGCTGCCATGTACGGAACGCTACTTCGTGCGTCAGGAGGAAATGTTAACTTCAACAACCAGTATTCTCAATTGAGGCTCGACAAAATATTTTCTCACACGGGAAACAATCCGTTAGCCACCAACGAGATAGATGTTTTATCCCTAGATTCCAATACAGCCAGCGTGTATAACAACCGGCTCATGCAAGAAGGAATTTGGTGTTATATCAAAAACGGCTTGCAATACCTCAACCATCATCCGAATGGGTTTGGAATGGGTTGGAACGTAGTTTCAATCGGCGAATCGGGATTTCTCGGATTTGGTTTGGGTGACGCTCTCAGTGAAGGGGCAATTCTCGATCGCATGGTGAACGGATATAATAGCGGGTTAGCACAAAACCTTCACATCACGCGACAAGATTTAACTTGGCAATACCAACCGCCTCAAAATCTACTTCAGCTTTTTCAAAATCGCCCCCAGAACGATATCGCAAACTGGTATGCAGATAACAACTTTCCTTATGTCATTGCGAGTCCGAAAGCTCAAGCAATGCTACGGGCGATCGTTAATGAATATCTCGCGATAATTGATTCCCGTTTACATCATCTCAGTGCTTTCTTGACTAGCAGAATAAAAACCATACACCAAACAGTCGCGCAAGGAAACGATCCGGCGAATGGAAATCTAAATGTTCCTCAGAACCTCCGGCAAAATGTTTTAGTCAACGCTCAAAATATTCGAGGTAACTTACCCGTTCGACCGAACCAACGATTATATTTTCCTCTGCCTACGGTGAATATGCTCGGAAAAAACGTCAACGGTGGTGCAGGTTTTCAGACAACCAAATGGTATCGTTTAATTTAAAATTGAAAGACTGAAAAACTTAAAACTTGGCGATCGCCGATAGAAATATCGTTCCAATGCGATCGCTTTTTTCAACGATCGGAGTCGAAGACTCAAACACGGGTTTGCCCCAGTCAGACAAGCCCCTCTCTGTGTCCTCTGTGCCTCTGGGCGTGAAGACTTCTTAAAACCCAGCTTATCGGAAACGGATAGAGTATGACCTGTTGTTGGGTTTCGACTTCGCTCCACCCCTGGACGGCAGCGTTGCCGAAGTCCAACCTACCTCAAACTCATATTTTCACAAAAATGAGATGCATCCTCGACCCTTAAATGTGAGGTATCAAGATTTCGATTTTTTCACATTTTGCTTCGTGCGATCGAGAAATTTTAACTGACGGTATAGTAGCTCGATTTGAGGCAAACGCACCCCCGCTCGATCGGCGATTCTCAAAGGATTCCCGACGATCGCTTCGACTTCCAACGGTCGCCCCGCGTTGTAATCGAGCTTCATGCTGGTCAAATAGGGGTTCATTTTCTCCGTCGTCGTTAACATATTCGACACGAACGACTCGGGAACGGTGCGATCGCACGCCGCTGCTCCCCGAACCACTTCCGCCATCAACGATTCGACGGCTTGGCGACAGTCTGCATCGAAAATCAAGCGATCGGTTTTGGCGTCCAACACGACCGATAACCCGTTAAACGGAATATTCCAAACCAGCTTTTTCCACCGAGCTAACAGCAAATCTTTGTGAAATTGAATTTCGATTCCAGCCTGTTTGAAATCCGTCCCGATCGCCTCGAGTCGCGACGTGACGCCGAGGGGTTCGTAACCGGGCGTATAATCGGCTAAGGCGATCGGTCCGTAGTCGAGATGTCGGATATGACCGGGGCCGACTTTATTCGAGCAAATAAAACACAGTCCCCCCACGACGCGATCGCCGCCGACGATTTCAGCCACCTCGTCTTCAACCCCCAACCCGTTTTGCAACACTAACACCACGCCGTCGTCCGCCAACACTGAGGGTAACAGCTTTGGTAACCAGTGGTTTTGGGTGGTTTTGAGGGCGAGAACTACCACGTCGCACTTCGGCATTTCCGACACGTCACGATAGGCGTTAACGTGGGGAAGTCGGAAGTCTCCCCCCACCGAATCGATGGTGAGTCCGTCGCGGCGAACCGTCTCGTAATCGCTTCTGAGGAGGAAATGCACCTCCGTTCCCGCTCGTTGCAAACACGCCCCGTAAAATCCTCCGATTGCTCCGGTTCCTAAAATGGCGTAGCGTCGTCCGGCCATATCTGCTCAATGTAAGTCGTCTTGCCAAATGCCAATGTAGACACGGGTTTCATTTTCCCACGCGATCGTCCCTTCGAGGGAGGGAAGTGAAAACGAGTACACTGAGATTTCTCGGGTCCAAACGCGATCGAATCCCTGGCGAATCGAGGTGTCTAATTGACAGCCGAGCATACTATCGAGCGTTGAGAGAACGAGATGGCGATCGACAGATTGGGCGAAAGAGGCTTCAGTTTGACGCAAGCGATCTGAGGTGTTATCAAACAGAAATCCCAAACTCACTTTTTTGGGAATTAAATTATAGATTAAGGCGGTCGTGTTTCCCCAATACCCCGGCTGCACTTGCATGGGTGCGCCGACCATTTCTTCGACGTGCGATCGCAGCGTTCCGGGTTGAAAGCCAGGAAATCCAAACCCACTTGGTTCTGACGAACAAGGGGTCAGATCGCCGGTTTCGGAGATGGGAGACAGGGGCGAGGCGAGTTTAAAGGGAGAGGCAAGAGGATTCAGAATCCCAGCAAATGCAGATTTTGCGGATAAAAAAACGACGCTAAAAATAATTAGCGATCGCCCTAAAATAACGGCGAAACAATGCAAATTATAAGCGGGAGAAAATAGATTTTCCATTGCCTTAGATAATGGAAAGGCTCAGCATTTATACATAGACGTTTAGACACGCCAAATTGACTATTTTTATTGTATTTTATTTTTTCGATCTGGCAAGCGCTAGAGTGGAGGCGGACGAACTCACTCACGCGATCGCCTCTCGGGTCAGTTGCAGCTTCGGCGAAGCTAACCCTTATCCAGCCATAACTTACGCATTCACTCCATGTGTAGGGTGGGCAATGCCCACCGACCTCTACATTTAGTGTGGGTAAGGCTTAATTGCGTAAGTCCAGCCAGCAACAGTTTTCCTGAAAAGGGGTTTGAGAGACGAAAAGACACCGATCGCAGTCAATACATATTTTGCGTCTTTTGTCAACCCAAAATTGAAATAAGCTTTCTGTCCCACAGCGAGCGTGAAAAAATACTCGCGACAGGGACGAGTCAGGATTCGTCCCTGCCATAGTCGTCTACTTCGGGGCGATCGCGACTCGCTCAGCCGCAAGCGCCCGATTTTTCAGGCTTCGGGTGGAGCTTCCACCAGTTCGGCTTTCGCTTCAGACACGAGTGCCTTGCTGCCTTCATAAACCGTCATGCCTCCCTTAATCGTCGCTTTAGCAACCGATTTACCAACTTTCTTAACGGCGGGAACCACCACGGGAGCGAGCAATAGAGCGCCAGCCGTCCCGAGAAGCAAAACGGCCGTACTGGGTAGAAGACAGCGAAAACCAAACGGACAGTTTTTCGCAATTTCTTTACCGATTTCGTATTCCAACTTCATCATCAATTTCCTCCTGAATGGATGGCATTTTGACCCGTTAGTCCTGAGTGCTACTCAGCCTTACTCATTAAAGGTCGAAGTCCGTTAACTCCGGCAGCGATCGCCGAACCGTTGTGAACCACCGCCGCCAGAAGGGGGTGCAGTCCAACCGTCGTGGCGAAAGAAAGCGCGGCCACGTTGGGAATCACCGAGAGGCGCGTATTTTCCCCAATCAGTTGTTGGGTTTGTTTGGCCAGAGCGATCGCCTTGACCAAGCTTTCGAGATCGTTTTCCATCAACACCACGTCTGCCGTTTCCCGTGCCACTTCCGAACCGTCACCAAAGGAAACGGAAACGTCGGCGTAAGCCAGAGCTGCGGAGTCGTTAATCCCATCTCCGACAAACGCAACCGTTTTACCGTCTTCGTGCAACTGGCGGACAACCGTTGCCTTTTGCTCTGGGAAAGCGTCGGCGTGAATCTTATCGGGGTCGATGCCCAATTCTTTCGCAACGGTTAAGGCGCGGTGGCGACGATCGCCCGTGAGAATATGAATTTCTACCCCTCGAGCTTGTAGAGCTTCGATCGTGGCTTGGGTTTCGGGACGCAGGGGATCGGTGTATTGAATCGCCCCGAGAAGCCGACCGTTACTGGCAACATAGATCGAAGACGTGCCTTGAATGTCGGGATGTTCTCGTTCGAGCGGTTCGAGGCTAATTCCCTCCCCTCGCAAGAAGCGATCGCTACCGACCCGCACGTCCTCGCCATCAATATCTGCTCGCACGCCGAGACCGACTTGATACTCCCATTCGCCGCGTTCTAAATCTGCCACATCTTGCGATCGGGCGTAACGCACGACAGCAGAGGCAACCGGATGCGTCAGACGCTTCTCGGCGGTTGCCGCCAATTCTAACAATCGTTGAGGATCGGCGCCGTTTACGGTTCGGACTCCCGTGACGATCGCGTCTCCCTGCGTGAGAGTGCCAGTCTTATCAAATACGACGGCATCCACTCGGGCCAACTGTTCTAAACTGTGTCCGCTGCGGATGAGGATACCGCGTCGTGCGGCGGCGGTCATCGAGGCGAGAACGGTTGTGGGAACGGAAACGCGAATACCCGTCATAAAGTCGAGGGTGAGGATAGCCGCCGCCCGTGCCATACTGCCCGTTACGAGCAAGACGCCAGTTGAGACACATAACGCCGGTAAAATCGCCTTCTCCGCTAAGCGAGCCGCGTGGTCTTCCATGCGAGTATCGCCGACGGGGGCATTTTGTACGAGTTTGACGCTCTGTCCGGCGCGAGTATCGGCTCCTGTCTGTTCGGTGAGGATATATAACTGTCCTTCTCGCACTAAGGTCGAAGCATAGACCGTTTGACCGACCTCTCGCATGACGGGCATCGATTCGCCGGTGAGTTTTTGTTGGTCGATCGAAGCTCGACCGCGCAGGATCTTGCCGTCGACGGGAATCTGTTCCCCTGGATAAACAATGACCGTGTCGCCGGGGTTGACCCGATCGAGAGGAATTTGGTCTTTAGAACCGTCGCGTTCGACCCAAACGAAGCGATCGAGCGAATCGATCAGTTCTAACGCTTGGCGGGTCGAGGTGCGAGCGGTGCGATCGCGGATCAGATCTCCGAGTTTGTGCAGCAATAGGATTGTCGATGGGGTGAGCGGATTTCCCTGAAGGGTTGTCAGAACCAACGCCATTAAGTCGAGGCAGTCGATATTGAGCCGCTTGTCTTGCCAAATACTCGATAGGGCGTTTTTGGCGATGGGAAGGCTGCCTGCGGCGATCGTTCCGATGATGGCAGCAGTCGGAACAGACCAGCCAACAGGACCGGCCAGCAGGGCGAGGAGAGTTGCAAAAGCAGGAAGCTTCAGTTGAGACCAACCGCTTTCTGAGGCGGATTCGGCGTTGGGACTCGGGGCGGGCGTAATGGCTGTCGCGGCAAGCTGAATCAGACCGATCGTATAGAAGCGCATTCGATCGTCGGATACCCGGTCGGTGTGATAGTTCACGGAAACCGACATGGCTGCGGCTTTTATGCGGACTCGAGCGACGCACTCGTCAGCCTCGAGCAATACTTGTAGGCGATGGAGGTAGTGGGAATCGCAGGCGAGGCGAGGTACCCGCAACCGCAACCGCCCCGGTGTACTGTGGACGATCGCGTAGGGGACAAACGCTCGGTTGTTGACGTTTGAGTGCGTTGAGCGTCGGGCGATCGGGGGGGACAGCTCGCGATCGTTGTGAATGGGCTGGACTACGGTGAATCGCTGGCTCGGTTTAACAGCTTTCTGCCGAGCAGTTGAATGGAGTTTTAGCGCTACTACCACGATCGATTCCCCCTAAGCTCTACGCCGTTTTGCTGAGGTTAATTCAAGGTTAACTTTTCTCTGTCTTTAGTTTAATTCTTTAGTTCAAAAAAAATAAGTTTGTAATATTTTTTAAGCTTTTTGTTTGTTGAAAACTATTTGCATAAAGACGTAAAGTCTTGATTATAAAGGCATTTCGAGGCAAGTTCCTATTAAACTTTACTATTGAGTTAAATAAGAAGAGTTGTCATTAGGTAGGATAAAGAACGCCTTAAGCGCCTGAGAGACTGCCTCGATTGAGTTATTTAGAACCTACGTTTAGGTTGTCTCATAAGGTCGTCACAGGATTTCATTTATTTTGGGGTTGAGATGTCGGGACTGAAGGACAGCCCTTGCTAATTTGTCCAGACCTTCTCAAAATTCTGATGTGGGCTATCTCAATTCGACGAGTTTGCGATCGCCAGTTCGATGAGATCGCCCCAATCTGCTAAAATTGATACATTGAACTAAAAATCAACCAATACCGCCCCCCGATCCGTGTCCAAAGGAATCGTCAGCTATCTGATCGTCGATAATCTCGAAACTCCTCCACGGTTGCGAGAAGGGGTTATCGTACGGTTGTTCGCCCGTCGAGACAGTCCCCGAACTCGGGAAGCGGCGATCGATCTCGTCCGCAGCCTGTGGGAAGAAGACCGTCTTCCAGCCGAACGCTTTGCCAACGGAATCACAGAGGAATCGATTATGGCAGTTTCCGAACCCACCCCCAACACCGACTTACTCCCCGTCGAACGGGGCGCTCGAGAACTCTGTCACCTGCTGAATTTGCAAGTGGCACACCAACAAGCTTGTCACGACGCTCGCCCTCTCGTATCTGTCGTGCGAGCCGTTCTCGAAGAACAGCGCCCCCTCAGCCCAGAAGAACTCGAAATCGCAGGCGATCGCAAAACCGCCAAAATCTTACAAAAAGTCGCGTCCACCTGCGCCGAACTCACGCGATGTCGCGAGTCCACGAGCGGCGACGCAAAACTCGTCCTCGACATCATCCGAGCCGACGTCGAAGGTGACGTTCAGGTGGTTTCCCCCCAAGACATCACCAACGGCGCAGCCAAGGTGAAAGAGAAATCGTGATGAAGAGATGAGGAGTCACATCATCTCCTCATTACTGCTTCACCACCCCTTTTCCAAAGAACTTGGGCGGATGGGCTTTCGTGTAGACTTCCGTTTCCCGAGCGATCGCATCGCGGAGGTGGCGAGGAAGGTTCGTCATCCCCAACAGCGTCGTTCCGTCGAACATTCGCAAGCCGCCTGTGGTGTTTTCCGCCAGGATGCGATCGATCGACTCGGGATCGGGGCGCGTTGAAAGCTCCTGCGTCGAAGCCAACGCAAACCCCCAAGGCGCGGCATAGGTGGGAACGTAAGAACTGTAAGACTGGACGTGAGGAAACACCGCCTTGAGAGTGTTAACGATGCGGGCGTGAAGTTGTAACTCCGCCGGTGCCACCGGCCCCGCCTGCACCACAAAATGACCTCGGGGCGATAAAACGCCGCGAATTTGCTCGAAATACTCTTTCGTAAATAACTGGAACGACGGCCCTTCCTCAATGGGATCGGAGAGATCGGAAATAACCACGTCCCACGCGATCGTCGTATCGTCGAGATACTTCAGGGCGTCACCGATAACTAGCTCGCTTCGGGGATCGTCGAACGCATTTTGGTGCATTTCCGGCAGATGCTGGCGACAGGCTTCGACCACCGCATTGTCGATGTCCACCATCACCGCCCGTTCGACCGTGTTCCACCGCAGCACTTCCCGCAGCGTCGCCCCTTCGCCGCCACCGAGAATCAAGACGTTGCGAGGTGCGCCGTGACCGATGCAGGACGGATGAACCAGAGGTTCGTGGTAGAGAAACTCATCTCCCGTGCAGGACTGCCATTTTCCATCGAGAACCAGAGCTTTTCCGTAAGCCCCCGTTTCGACGATGTACATTTCCTGAAATTCCGTTTGTTGAAATGCCAATAAGCGCGTCGCCCCGTGGAGGTAGACGTCCCAGGGCGTAATGTATTCAGTAATCCACAGATCTGCTTTAACTTCGCTGCCCGCCATCGTCCGGTTTTACTCCCCTAATCAAATTTGACGATCGGCAATTCTACCATTTAAGGAAGACCAAACGGCAATCAAAAATCAAAAAATAGAGACGTTACCGACAACGTCTCTACGGGTAACTTTTATTGACGCTCTCCCCCCAACCCTAGCGGGTATGGTCGGAGATTCCTGTTTCACTGGCTCATGCCTAGATAAACGAGCCAGCCCGAATACCCCCGGTCAGAACGCCTTCACAGGCTGTTTGTTTAACGTCCACGATGCGCCC
>NZ_JAQNCQ010000178.1:0-6973 GCF_028368005.1 Geitlerinema sp. CS-897
GGGGGAGAGGGGGGGAAGGGGAGAAGGGGAGACAAGGAAGAAACTGTCAACTGTCTTCACTGGTGACTGGTGACTGGTGACTGGCGACTGTATAAAGTTCCGCCGACTTCTAAGCCGCATTGAGAACTGGTGGCTTCGAGGATGGTGCGAACGTTCCCGTTACGGTTTTGAGTGAGTTGCAACTTCACCTTGCCGTACATGGTATCGCGACAGGCGAAGACTAGACCGCGATGGGTGGGCGCTCGTAACGGCGTTCCGGGTTCGTCGGTGGTTCCGAGGAGTTCTACGGTCAAATCGCCGCTTTTCGCTTGCATTTTCCAAGATCCCCAGGGGGAAACGTCCCACGTTACCGTTCCGTTCCAGGGGACGAATTCGTAAAACTGACCGCGATAGTGAATTCCCACCATGGCCACTGATTCCATCCAGGTCAGCACCTGTCGCCGTCCGCCGCCAGCAGTGAGGGCGAGGTCGCTTTCGCCGTCGAAGCTGTTACAGTTGAGCCAAAACCAACTTTGAGGAAACGATCGCCCCCAGTTTTTTTCGCCGTATGCAGGAGCGCGATCGAACTCGTAGCGGGTTCCGTTCCAGTCGATCCAGCCGGTGGCTAAACCGTGCGCCATTAGGATCTGCCATCCAGGTTCGAAGATTTGCAGCGACGACAGCAGCCCGGCGGTAGACTGGCGATCGCCCCAACCATACACCGGTTCGATGCGGTATTGCCACTGACAGCGCGATCGCGTGCCGGGGTCGTAAAGTTTTCCTTGATGCCACGTCGCCGTTCCCTGATAGCCCTCTTCGACATGGCGATCGAAAATTTGAGGTTCGAGAAACATCGGCGTTCCGCTTAAGTCGGTTTTGCCCCAATGTCCCAATCCGAGGGCGTTTTTCCACGCCCAAAATGTCGTCACCTCGGGAAACGTGCGACAGAGATAGTCGTCGTCAGGCCCGAGAATTTGCGCCCCACCGCCACTGTTGGGGCGTCCGCCGATAGGATCTTCGATCGAATACATAAATGCGACGGTTTGGTTCGCCTCGGGAAGCGTGACGCGGTAATACCACCCTTCAAAAAAACGCGGACTAATTCCATCCCAGTGATAGCCGCTGTGAGGGGTAGGCTGAGAACTTACCATAGATGTAATTGTGAAAACTCGCACTCTGCCAAAACTGTATCGTCAATGTCCGAACACCGACAACGTCCGATTTATCTCGACGCTCACGCGACAACGCCTGTTGACGAACGGGTGTTGGCAGCGATGATTCCTTATTTTACGGAATATTTCGGCAACCCCTCTAGTATCAACCATCAGTACGGTTGGGAAGCCGAAGCCGCAGTCAAACAGGCGCGGGAGGCGATCGCCGAAGCGATCGGTGCGTCGCCTGAAGAGATCGTGTTTACCAGCGGCGCAACGGAAGCTAACAACTTGGCAATTAAAGGAGTTGCAGAAGCTTATTTTACGAAAGGTCGCCATATCGTCACGGTGGCGACGGAACACAACGCCGTCCTCGATCCCTGTCAGTATTTGGAATCGTTAGGATTCGAGGTGACAGTGCTTCCGGTGCAGTCAGACGGTTTGCTCGATCTGGCTGCGTTCGAGGAGGCGCTGCGAGAAGATACGATTTTAGCGTCGGTGATGGCGGCGAACAACGAAATTGGCGTGTTGCAACCGATCGCAGAGATTGGAAAAATCTGTCGCGATCGCGGGATTTTGTTTCACACCGACGTCGCTCAAGCGATCGGTAAAATTCCCTTAGATGTCCAAGCGCAATCTATCGATTTGATGTCGCTGACGGCGCATAAAGTTTACGGACCGAAGGGAATTGGGGCGTTGTACGTGCGGCGTCGCAATCCCCGCGTCAAACTCGCCCCGCAACTCCACGGCGGCGGCCACGAACGAGGGATGCGATCGGGGACGCTATATACGCCGCAAATCGTCGGGTTCGCCAAGGCGGTGGAGTTGGGACTGTCGCACATGGACGAGGAAATCCAGCGGTTGACGGAATTGCGACGGCGATTGTGGGAGAAACTCTCGCAACTCGACGGGATCGTTCTCAACGGACATTTGGAAAAACGACTTCCAGGTAATTTGAACGTCAGCGTCGAAGGGGTAGACGGTCAGGCGTTGCTGTTGGGATTACAACCTGTTATGGCAGTGTCGTCGGGATCGGCTTGTACGTCGGCGAAAATCGAACCGTCTCACGTGTTGGCGGCGTTGGGGCGATCGGAAGCGTTGGCGTATGCGTCGGTACGGTTCGGAATCGGTCGGTTTACGACGGTCGAGGAGATCGATCGCGCGGCCGAACAGGCGATCGTGACGATCGCATCCCTCCGTCGCGCCACGCGATCGTCGTCTTCTGAGGATACCCGACCCGCTTCGCACGCGACTCGTTCTTAAAAGCGGTATTAAAAGTGGTGATAGTTTCCAAAACTTCACCCCGGCACAGGTTCCGCTAGACTGTTAGCAACGTCTGCAATCTGTTGTCACGGAAGTTAGACCGTTTTGTGGGTCGAGTCTCGAGAGAGTCGAGATCCCAGCCACCCCGATCGCCGGATTGTTGACGGGGACAGCAAACGCGGAACGGTCGTTCTCGATCGCCGCGAACGTCGTCTCGCTTAGGCGAACGTAACTATATGGCAGGGGAAAAACAAGGGCGAGAAAAAGGAATCTGCGCGATCGCCAGCGTCATCGGAATCGCGGCTTTAGCACTCGGACTGACACTGGTTTGGGATTGGCGCGGAAGCGATCGCTCGTCAGCCGGGATACTATCGATCTATCCCTACAACGGAACGGAGTTTTCCCAGCAGCCCATCACCCTATCGTCCCATGTCGTCCTGCGTACGATCGGCATTATAGCGCTGGGGGTAGGAACGGCGTTCGGTGCGGCCGCCATCAGGCGTTGGTATCGCTACTGTCGCAAGATGAATCCGTACAGTCAGGTGCTGCGATCGGCTCTCGAACTCGAGCGATCGTTCAATCAAACTCTCATCGAAGCCAACCCCTCGTTTGTCGTCGCCATCGCTCGAGACGGGACGGTGTTACGGATGAGCGAGTCGATGTTAAAGGTGTTGGGATACCGACGGGAAGAAGTTATCGGCTGCGACTATCTTTCGACTTTCGTTCCCGTTCAATATCGCCAAATGGTGGCTGGGGTGTTTGACAAACTCATCGAGCGGCGATCGCTAACGCACACGCAAAACCCCGTTTTAACCCAAGACGGTCGCCAAATTTGGGTCGAATGGCACGGTCGCGCGGTTTGCAACCCCAAAACCGGTCGTTGTGAATTCTTTTTCGGGATGGGAATCGATATTACCGAACGCAATCAGACGATCGAGGCGTTGGCGCAGGCGGAAGCGAAGTATCGCAGCATTTTTGAGAACGCGATCGAGGGCATTTTTCAAATTGCACCGCAGGGACATTACCTCAGTGCGAATCCCGCCTTAGCGTACTTGTTGGGCTATCCGTCTCCTCAGGCGTTAATTGAAGAGTTGCAGAATATCGATCGCCAACTGTACGTCGATACGAACCGTCGCGCGAAATTACTGCGCTTGTTACAAAACCAAAACGTGGTATCGGGGTTCGAGGCGGAGGTGTATCGTCGCGACGGATCGATTATTTGGATTTCGGAAGACGTCAGGGCGGTCAGGGACAAAAACGGTAATTTGTTGTATTACGAAGGGTCGGTCGTCGATATTAGCGAGCGCAAACGTACGGAACAGCGACTTCGCTACAGTGCGTCTCACGATGCTCTGACGGGATTGTGGAATCGGGGATGGTTCTTCGCACAAGTCGAACGCAGCTTGCGCCGGACGCGTCGTCACACGAACTATAACTTCGCGCTGTTGTTTTTGGATTTGGACAATTTCAAATCGGTCAACGACAGTTTGGGTCACGCCGTCGGCGATCGCTTGTTGTTGGCGATCGCGCAACGTTTAGAAAACCACCTGCGTCCTGGGGATACGTTCGCGCGGTTGGGGGGTGACGAGTTCACGGTGTTGATGGAAAACGTCAGCGAAACGGGTGAAGCGATCGCGATGGCCGAGCAGCTACAGGCTGCGTTAGACGCCCCATTTTATATCGACGAGCATCAGTTATTTTCTCAAGCCAGTATCGGGATCGTTGCCCAAGGAAACGACGAGGTCTACCAGCAACCCCAAGATTTGTTACAAGATGCCGATATTGCACTGTATCGCGCGAAACGACAGGAGAACAAACCCCATATCGTGGTGTTCGATCGCACCATGCGAAGCGAAACAGTGCGACGCCTGCAACTCGAAACCGATTTGCGCTCTTGTATCGATCGCGGAGAACTGCGCGTAGTGTATCAGCCCATCGTCGCCCTCGATACGCTGCGCGTCGTCGGATTCGAGGCTCTGGTGCGCTGGAACCACCCCCAACACGGCGCGATTTCTCCCTCGGAATTTATTCCCATTGCCGAAGAAACGGGTACGATTCAGGCGTTGGGACTGTGGGTGTTACAGGTGGCTTGTCGTCAGTTGCGACGCTGGCAACTGAAATTTCCCCAACCCAACCCGCTGCACGTCAGCGTCAACGTTTCGGGCAAACAGTTGACACCAGAGTTTCTCCCCCATCTCGATCGCGTTCTCGAAGAGACGCAGCTCGATCGATCGACTCTGAAATTGGAAATTACCGAAACTGCGTTGATGAACGATGTCGATGGGGCGATCGATCTCCTGCGATCGGTCAAACAACGAGACATCGTTATCTGTCTCGACGATTTCGGCACGGGATACTGTTCTTTGAATTACCTTCACCGTTTCCCGATCGACATTTTAAAGCTCGATCGCTCCTTCGTTCGGAGTTTATCATCGAGTGAAAACACTTCCAGAAATGGAAAATCTAAAATTGTCAACACCATTGTAAACCTCGCTCACGGGCTAGAAATTGACATAATCGCAGAAGGGATCGAAGACACTGAGCAATTACAAGAATTACAAAACCTCGACTGTCAGTACGGACAAGGCTATTGGTTCGCCGCACCGCTGAGTGCCGAAGTCGCCGAAGAACTGCTATTGCAATGGGGCGATCGTTCGAGTCCCTTCAAGCGAGTCGAGCCGTCGAAATAACGAGATCGACCGTTGCAATTTGTTGACAAACCCGGATCTCCATGCCAATCTAATCGTGAAATTTCCGGGTGTCATCGCATACTACATCCAGTGAACGTAAGTTTTTGTCAAAAAAACGCGGATTCTCTCACCGAGCAAGAGAATTCGGTATCTGTTACGGAAATTGGAGTCTGGGGCTTTCGGCAGAATCCGAAGGTCATGGACGGTCAAATTTCCGAAAATTCTCGGCAATTTCCGAAAAAATTCAACGGTGCTTGACAAAATTCCTCAAACTCCGTAGGAAATCGCAACGTTTCCGGTAGAATCGGAACCAAACTCTACAGATTTTTACACGAGATCGTCGTTCTGGAGGACAGACCCATTAATCTTTCTCTCGATCCGAAGGGACCCCATTCTTCCGTCGCAGACCCCACTTCGGGGGCGTCTGAAGCGATGGAATCCGTCCTGTACGTTCGGGGTCGCAGCCCCCTGAGCGGACACGTTACGATAAGTGGGGCGAAAAATGCTGCCCTGGTGCTGATGGCTGGGGCTTTGCTCTGTCCGGAACCCTGCCGACTTCGCAACGTCCCCAATTTACTCGACGTGAAGCGGATGGGCCAGATCGTTCGCGCCCTCGGTGTGAAACTCGACGTCCACGAGGACGTCTTAGACATCGACGCCACTCACATCGGACAGTCTCAAGCCCCTTACGAACTCGTCAGCCAACTGCGAGCGAGTTTCTTTGTCATCGGCCCGGTTTTGGCTCGTTTGGGCATCGCTCGCGTGCCGCTCCCTGGAGGATGTGCTATCGGCGCTCGCCCCGTCGATCTCCACGTGCGCGGCTTGCAAGCGCTCGGTGCTGACGTACAAATCCAGCATGGCGTGGTTCGGGCTTGCGTGCGCGGCGGACGAAAACGGCTTCGCGGTGCGAAAATATACCTCGACTACCCCAGTGTCGGCGCTACGGAAACGCTGATGATGGCCGCGACCCTAGCTGAAGGAGAAACCACCCTCGACAACGCCGCTCAAGAGCCGGAAGTGGTGGATTTAGCGAACTTCTGCCGCGCTATGGGGGCGAAAATTCAAGGTGCTGGGACGAAAACAATTCGCATCGTCGGCGTCCCTCGCTTGCATACGGCGGACTATCGCATCGTTCCCGATCGCATCGAGGCGGGGACTTTTCTCGTGGCTGGGGCGATTACCCAATCGGAAATTTCGATGTCTCCGGTGATTCCCGACCACCTCACGGCCGCGATCGCCAAACTGCGGGCGATGGGAACTCAGGTCGCGATGGACTCGCCGAACACCTTGCGCGTCGTTCCCGGCCCCATCGAAGCCGCCGATATCGAAACTCAGCCCTATCCGGGGTTTCCCACGGATATGCAGGCTCAGTTTATGGCACTCTCGACCCTCAGTAACGGCAACAGCGTCATTACGGAAACGGTGTTTGAAAACCGCTTGCGCCACGTCGCCGAGTTACAGCGGATGGGGGCAGATATTCGCGTTAAAGGCAATATTGCCGTGGTGCGCGGCGTTCCTATGCTCTCGGGAGCGCCCGTGGTGGCGACTGACCTGCGAGCGTCGGCAGCCCTCGTACTGGCGGGTCTGGCGGCTGATGGAAAGACTGTCGTGCAAGGACTTCACCATCTCGATCGCGGCTACGAAAATCTCACGAAAAAACTCTGCGGCCTCGGTGCGAACATCGAACGGGTGACGGTTCCGAGTTGCGAAACGGCGACCGAACCCCTCGAAACGGGGCAACCGTCGGTGTGACCCAAAATAATGGGATACAAGCCCCGCCCTTCTAGGGCGGCTTTTCTGAATAAACACACCATTATTTATTCAGGATGCTATAATGTAGGTATGCTAAACATCACTTACGAGTACAAACTTGAGCCAACGCTTGAGCAA
>NZ_JAQNCQ010000012.1:0-4226 GCF_028368005.1 Geitlerinema sp. CS-897
GAGGGAGAGGGGGAGAGGGGGAGAGGGGGAGAGGGAAAGAAGGGGAGAAACTGCTGACTGTTCCCTGTAAAAGGCTAGTGACTGAAAAAGGGGAAAAACGGGTAAATGGCTTCGTGTTTTGAGGGAGTTCGATCGCTCGATGTAGCGGTAATTGGGGCGAGTCAGGGGATTGGATTCGGCTTCGTCCGACATTTACTCGCCGACGATCGCGTTCGTTCTATCGAGGCCACCTATCGCAACCCCGAGTCTGCGAAACCTTTGTTAGAGCTGTCTCAGTCTCACCCGACGCGCCTGCGGTGTTCTCCTGTAGACGTGACAGACGAGCCGCAAGTGGAAGCCTGGGCGAACCGGCTTCACCAAGATGTGGGAACACTCCATCTCGTCGCGAACTGTGTGGGAATTCTCCAAGAGGGGGCGATCGAACCGGAGAAGAGTTTGCGTCAAATCGATCCCGATCGCCTGTTACGGTATTTTCAAGTCAACAGCATCGGCGGAATTTTGTTAGCCAAGCATCTGTTACCGTTGTTTCGTCACGGCGATCGCAGCGTGTTTGCCAGTATTTCCGCAAAAATTGGCAGTATTGGCGATAACTATCTCGGAGGCTGGTACGGCTATCGCGCCTCGAAAGCAGCGTTGAATATGTTTTTGCGAACGGCGGCGATCGAATATTCTCGAAAAAGTCCTCGAACGCTGGTGGTGATGCTACATCCGGGAACCACGGACACGCGGCTGTCTCGTCCGTTTCAGCGCAACGTTCCCCCAGAGAAACTCTTTTCGATCGATCGCACGGTCACACAGTTACTCGGCGTCATTGAGGGATTGACCGACGACGATAGCGGCCAGTTTTTCTCCTGGGATGGAAGCCGACTTCCGTGGTGAGGCGATGGAGTGATGAGATGATAATGGGATAATGAGATGGGGGAACTCCATTTTTCGGACTTCGATACCATTTTTTCGCCCCCGTCCGACGATCGTTCTTCACTGTTCGCTGCAAAAAGAGGGCGTCTCACCATGAAAGGGTACTCGATCGCTCGACAAGGACTCATCAGCGCGATCGCCGCGATCGCCTGGGGAATAAGTGGCGGAGTCGCCGTCGCTCACAACGGTTGTGAAGCTGACGCCATCGATAACGCAGAATACTATTACGAATACTATCTGACCGTTTGTGCCAAAGGGAGCGGGATCGAGGCGGTAACCGCCTGCGATAAAGCCTTGGATTTGCGCCCCCGCGACGCGCGAACTTGGACGAATCGCGGGGTGCAGTTGGGGAGTTTGGGAGAATACGAAGCGGCGATCGACTCTTATCGTCGCGCCCTCGACATTGCGCCGGATTATTCCCTGGCTTGGGTGAACCTCTGCGCCGATCGCATTAGTTTAGGACGCTATTTTGAAGCCACCGAAGCTTGTCAAAACGCCCTCGACGGCGACGGACGCTGGGGCGAACTGGGAGAGGATTTCGCTTGGTACAATCTCGGTGTGGCTCGAGAACGACTCGAACGTTACGGGGACGCGCAAGAAGCTTATCTTCGCGCCTTGGAATTCGACTCGGACAACGCCGCTGCTTGGAACGGGTTAGGCTATGCGTTGGAACGGTTGGGGCGATATGAGGAAGCTCTCAACGCTTACCAGCGAGCGGTGAGTCTGGCACCCAACATCACGTTGTATCGCGATAATCTCGAGACGGTGTTGTTGCGAATTCGTTAACGCTTGCGATGAAACTTAGCCTCTGTGCGATCGTCAAAAACGAGGAATCTCGACTTCTCGGATGTTTGGAAAGCGTTCGAGGCGTCGCCGACGAAATCGTAGTGTTGGATACGGGATCGCACGATCGCACGGTGGAAATCGCCAAAAACGCGGGTGCGATCGTGGGACACTTCGACTGGTGCGACGATTTCGCCGCTGCGAGAAACGAAGCCTTGAAACTCGTCACAGGAGACTGGGTGTTGGTTCTCGATGCAGACGAACGACTCAACGGGAAGGCGATTCCCTCGTTGCGAACCGCCATTGAAGCCGAAGACGCGATCGCCGTCAATTTAATTCGTCAGGAAATCGGTGCATCTCAATCGCCCTATTCGATCGTGTCGCGATTGTTTCGCCGACATTCAGAAGTCTACTTTACTCGTCCCTATCATGCCACCATCGACGATTCGGTGGGGAAACTGCTGCAACGGGAACCTCGCTGGAACGTCCGCCATCTCGATCGAGTGACGATTTTTCATGAGGGATACGAACCGGGAACGATCGCCTCTCAGGGAAAGTTTGACCGGGCAAAAGCTGCGCTCGAACGCTATCATCGAGAGCATCCTAACGATCCCTATGGGTGCAGTAAGTTGGGGGCGCTCTACGTGCAGGTGGGAGAGATTCACAAAGGGATGAAACTGCTGAATCGGGGACTGTCGGCGCTGGCGGTGACGGCACCGGTAGCCTTTGAGTTACGATACCATCTGGGAATTGCTTACGGGCAACAGCGACAGTTCGATCGCGCCGTCAAGCACTATCGCCTCGCCACGGAAACGGCGATCGCACCGTTGGCGAAACTCGGGGCTTACGTGAATTTAGGATCGGCGTTGCTGCAAATGGGGAATCTCGCCGAGGCGAGACGAAGCTTTGAAACAGTCGTGCAAATCGATCCGAGTTTCGCGTTGGGATTTTACAACCTCGGGGTAACGCTGCGAGGGTTGGGACAGTTTGAAGCGGCGATCGACTGTTACCGCCAAGCGATCGCCCTCGATCCCCAACACGCCAATTCTCACCGCAATTTAGGATTGACGCTGTTGCAAATGGGAAACGTTCTCGATGGGATGTTAGCAGTCAAACAGGCGATCGCGCTTTACGATCGCCTAAATCCCTTAGAAGCGCAACGACTCCGAGATGCGTTTCCGACTCTAGCGGCGCAACGGGATAGGTGAAGCTCGAATCGAGGCGAAGACTGGGGTGAACTCGCGCTGCTCTTCACTGTTCGATCGTTTTCAGCATCTAATCAGACGGTTGAACTTGCTGTCCGAGGCGAGGTTCGGTTCCTGATAACAAGCGATCGATATTCGAGCGGTGGCGGAACAACACGTAAGCGGTGGCGGCGATCGCGAACAGACAGAACGGAAGGGGTTGATGGGTTCCGAGCATCAACACAGAAATTAAAATTGCCGATAACATGGAACTGAGCGAGACGATCCGCGAAATGCTCAATACGATCGCGAAAATGGCGATCGTTGCCAAACCAATTTGCCAAGAGAGGGCTAACAACACGCCGAGGCTGCTGGCGACGGCTTTTCCTCCAGTGGTGAGTTCGGGACTTCGCGCCGAACCGGTCATCAACCAAATGGATTTTGCATGGCCCAGCAGTGCGGCTAATCCCGCCAGCGTTACCATCCAAGGCTGCCACACCTGCAAAACTTCGACGGGGGCGATCGCGCCGAGCGCACCGATCGACTCGTACGTTCCACGCACTACAGTAATGGCCGCAACGGCTTTTAGGATATCGACGAGCAACACGAACAACGCTGCTTTTTTTCCCACGACGCGCAGTACGTTCGTCGCTCCTGTAGAACCGGAGCCGTGTTTGCGAATATCGACGTTTTTCACGCGATACGCCACCCAATACCCCGTGGGCGTCGATCCCAACAGATATGCTGCGACCAACAGCACTCCATTCAACCCCAGCCATGCAGCCATACTCGACAATCTGCCACCTGTCTGTTAATTCAGCAGCATTTTATCAGAGTTCGCGATCGCCCCCTAGGTAAGTTTGCAATTTTTTAGAGTCACCCGTCACCCGTGAAGACAGGGAACAGGGAACGGGGAATCGGGAACAGGGAACGGGGAATCGGGAACGGGGAACAGGGAACAGTTAATCGTTTCTCCCTCTCTCCCCCTCTCCCTCTCTCCCCCTCCTGACAAGGCTATGATTGTAATAGAGAGAGAAAGAGCCGACAAAGAGAAAGCCGTAGACTCGTTTAGGAGAAGCCATGAAATACAACTCAGCTTACCTCAAACAGTGGTCGCAAGAAATCAGTCGTCATTTTCCGAATCTTTCTTGGCCACAAGTCTCAGGGTTAGCCACCTGGAGCTTTGGCATGATGATGAGCCGCTCTTCAAGTCTGACTCAGGTATCAGAGTGTATTGCCCAAGTCAACGAGGAAAAATTCACCAACGTACGTCAAAGACTACAACAGTGGTACAAAGAAAAACGCCAAGCTTACGGTCGTAAATATGCTGAGCTAGATGTA
>NZ_JAQNCQ010000179.1:0-12235 GCF_028368005.1 Geitlerinema sp. CS-897
AATAATTAAATTTATTCTACATTAATCGATCGCTCTATGTCAAGTTCTGCAAGCTTTACAGAATTTCGGCTTTGAATTTCAAATATCGGAATTGGGGTTAAATTAGTATTTTTTTGCATAACAAAATCGGAAGAGCCTGAAAAGTGTGGCTGACCTCAAAGTCAATTCGTGATTCTTTCCACAAATCAAGTGAGATTGCTATAGGAAGTAAGCCCTTGAAAATTTTTGCAATAAAAGGCATTTTTTGGCAGCTTATTGACTTGATTGGCTTATCTTGTTGAAGATACTCATCTTGAAGTGCTTTATAACAGAATATTTATATTTATACATAAAATTTTATTTTTTTATAAAATAAAGTGATTTACAATTCGTAAAAAATCAGAAGCTAGACAAAGCTGAACCCTAAGTCAATATAGCTTTCAGATGATTTATATAACGAGCTGACTCTCAATCTCAAACAATATGAAAATCTAAATAAGTATTTTTACTCATGACATCGAAAAATTGCCATGATAGATTGGCACGCATAAATAGATTGAAGTGTAACAAATATGGTTTTTCCAAATTTCCTAGATCGAAAAATTTTCCAATTTTTGACAAAAGAAGATTTTACTCAAACGTATAATCTTATTAAAAGAAGTTTGAAATTACAAAATGTCTTGTCAGATGGAGTTTACAGTTAATCTTCTCCTTAGACAAGTCTAACGAAAAGATTAAATACTTGAGAAATTATGTAAAGATCGAATTTCGATCTGGTAGAACGCAAAAATCTGAGTTGAATATTGAACCCTGCTTAAAACATGGCAGCAAAATTTAACAAGCTTGCGATGAAAACTACCACCTAAATGGGTTTCCTGGATGTTATGTTCAGATAACATGATACTGAGTATTTCAGCGATCGAAGCTGAATGTATCTCAATGGATGTAAACCTATGAGTTTGAGGGAGGTTGGGTTTCGCGATCGCTCCACCCAAAAACAGCTCAATTCAGTGCAAAGACTCCGATCTGATAAATTTACATTTTTGAGATCCACCCGTCAAAGTTTAGTTTTTTGTATCCGAAAGCTACATTTGTCGTAGCAAAGTCAGCAATTTCTCAAAGCGAAAAAGCTGAGTGAAGCTTGCTCTTAAGAGATGTAGTTGAGTTTAAAACTAAACTCTCTTTTGTCAAACTAAGGTAAGATTCTTAGTTAGAACAAAGTCTTAAACATCTTGAAAGGTTTGAGTTTGGGAGATTTTATGAGCTAAAAGTCTACCAATCGTAGAATTCAACTCGAAAGATCGATCGAACCCTCTCCCTGACAAGAATTAAACGGCTGCGATCGAAATTTTCATTCTGAGATGGCGAAAAACAGCTAATAACGATCGCCAGTTACTCACAGACACTTACCTTAGACACATCTCTGTAAATCACACCAGTAATCTTGAAGGAAAAGTCAATTATGTTTCTCGAACAATATCAAATAGATGCACTGTTTAAAAATGCGAGTGGTTCTCCCTGGGTGGGGCAAGTTCACTGTCTAGAATGCTATCGTGAATGCGTCCCATTCATTGCAAGCGATCGAAAATATATCGTTCAATTCATAACGCCCTATTTTTTTCAGGGGAGTGAATTTTACAAGGATATGTTGTTTCCCATGAAAAATGGTGATTACTTCATTCCTAAATCAGCTCACCGTCTTACCGACATTTCTGTCGTCAATGAAAGTAGTGGCAATCTGTCGATGTTAGACCCTCTATCAGAAACAGAACTCAGATCGTTTGCAGAAGGTCTCTGTCGTTCTTACATACAATTTGTTGAAGAGTACCTCCATATCAATCAGTTTTTTTCTCGTTTCGTGAACGACAAAATGGCTGATTTTTGCAACCAAATCATCGTCAAGAATTTTAGCGACTATACCGACAAATTTTCGATCGAAGTCTTCGAGAATCTCGCACCGCCCAATTATGGGTTTCAAATTCACCAAAAGTAACGCCACAGAAAAGGAACACCATAGAAAAGCAAGGAGAGCTTATGTCTGTCACAAAATTAGCCAGTTTTAAAATCGAGTTTACCGGGTCTAATCGACATCTATACTACAATGGAAATCAACAGGTATCGGTCACCGTAACTGCCCAAAAAATCGTAGATGGTAATTACGTGGATCTGACGCCAGAGGAGAAAAATAGCATTAAAGTAACAGAGCGATCGGAAAATGTTAATGCACCGCTCCCTCCAGGCTGGCATTCCGATACAGAAAAAAATGAATATGCAGAAGGAGCTTTTTCAGCAACCTCTTCTGTAAAAGAGCGTCTCGATCCGATTCCCATAAACATAGATTTCATCAAAGCTGACGATAACAGTCCAAATGTGGCCATACGGTATCTGAGAACCACGGAGACAGCTTCACGCCAGTTCATGGCAACGATTGTCGTTGCAGGAACCACATATTCGACGAATATGCCGGACTTTAATCAGTACATCAGTGTCAGTCCGTCTTCTCCCTATCAAATTCAAGTCTCGAACTTAAAACTCGAACGAGATGATGCTTATAACAAGGAAGTTTCTAAAGGTCAGCATATCGACATAGATGTTTACTATTGGACTCTTCCTTCTGGTCTCAAGGTCGTACGTCAGAGTTTCTCAGATTATTTGAACGTCTTTTTTAGCAAGCATTACCCGTTTTACCTATCTGGCAGTTCTCCGGCTATCTGTAATAGTCTGATAAAACCTCACGTGACTTCACTCGATGTGAATGACTTTATTACGCAGCAGTCAGGAAATGTTCGACTCTACAGTGCTGGTATTTATATTCGTGGAGTACGCTCTCGTGCTGATGGTTATGTTTATGCATCTCCCGGTGAGAAGCCATATATCAGTACAACCATAACCGACACCTATGGATGCGTCCATAGCTATCGCTGCTATTCCGAGAACGACCATAATACTCTCAAGTTGACTGATGCTTGAATGCAATCTGCTAGGTAGGAACACAGGCTTACTGGTGCAAAAAAGTCCTGAAACCCTTGTGAGAAAAGATCTCGCCGTATTAAAGGGTTGCCCGCAAAATCCCAGATCGGTAAATGGCTGCCGGAGATCCCCGGCATCTTGGAGATGCCGGGGATCTGGTTTAAATTCAAGTTAATACTTTATGTATTTTGTCAATCCCCGATCTCGAAAAGTTTTCTGCACCACTGAGGGAACACAGGAAATTAAAGGTCAATTTGAGTAGAGCGACAGCGAACCCTAACAACAGGAACAGGTCGATCGAGTACAAAAAACTTGTATCTAATGGATTCACATTTAGATTTGCATTTTTCAGATACACTCAAAACGGAAAAAATGGATCGATCTTCCGAATCTGGTAGGTAAAGTTAATACTTATAGCCTCGTTCGCAAGCAATCTTGAAGGAAAAGTGAATTATGTTTCTCGAACCATATCAAATAGACGCACTGTTTAAAAATGCTAGTGGCTCTCCCTGGGTGGGACAAGTTCATTGTCTAGAACGCTATCGTGAATGCGTTCCATTCATTGCAAGCGATCGAAAATATATTATGCAATTTATAACGCCCTATTTTTTTCAAGGAAATGAGTTTTATCAAGATATGTTGTTTCCGTCTACTGATGGGGGCTACTTTATCCCCAAAGCCTCTCACCGCCTCACTGATATTTCTACAGTGAATGATGACGGTTCTTTATCTATTTTAGAGCCTTTGTCAGAAACAGAGTTGAGGTCGTTTGCCACAGCACTCAGAAGTGCTTGCATAAAGTTTGTAGAAGAGTATCCTCATATCAATCAGTTTTTTTCTCGTTTTGTCAATGACAAAATTGCTGAGTTTTACAATCGAATTGTTATTGGAGATTTTCGCGAATATGCTGACAGATTCACTGTTGAAGTTTTTGAAAATATTGCTCGCCCTAATTATGGATTTCAAATCCATAAAAACTAAGTTTTGACTCTAGTTTTTGTCGAGATTGGCATGGAGAATCGAGACTTGTATTCTCTATTGAAAAAGGTATTTCTCGAGTTCGGCTCTCTACCTCATGAATTTTAACCCAAAGTCCAGCTCTATGATGGCTTCAACAATTTCTTACAGAGCAACTTTGGAAAAGCCCCACAAAACAGCACAACGGTAAAATTAGGAGGACTTCATTATGTCTGTCACAAAATTGACCAGCTTTAAAATTGAGTTTACCGGGCCTAATCAGCATCTATATTCCAATGGAAATCAACAACTATCGGTAACAGTCATCGCACAGAAAACCGTAGATGGTAATTACGTAGATTTGACGCCAGAAGAAAAGAACAGCATCAGAGTCACTGAACGGTCTGAAAATATAAATGCTCCTTTACCTCCTAATTGGTATTCCGACACACAACAAAATGGATTCACTGAAGGTCCGTACTCTGGAGCGCCTGTTGCGCGAAGGAGTCTCGATGAAGCTCCAGAGGAAACACATCCGATTCAGACCTATGATGATTCTAATCCAAATGTTGCTGTACGCTATTTGAGGACAACCGACACCGCTTCACGTCAATTTATGGGGACGATTGTGATTGAGGGTACGAAGTATACCACCAATATGGCAAGCTACAATCAATATTTGAAGGTTACTCCGACAGCACCCTACAAAATTACAGTGGATCGTCTTCAACTAAACAGAGACGATGCTTACACCAAAGAAATCAACAAAAATTCAACCCTTGATATTGATATTTACTACTGGACTCTACCAAATCTAGCAGTCAAACAAGAATCTTTTTCTGGAGCGGGTTATCGGAATTCTAAGCTGGAATTCTGTTTTGCTCAAACTGTAAGTAGCTCTTTACGACTTGGTGCAGCAATCAAAAAAGATGTCACTTCGTTAAAAGTGGGAGATATTTCTGGGGGGCCTAACACATCAGATAATGTTCCCCTAAGTTCCAGTGATTCTTATATGAGAGCGTTGCGCTATTTCTTGAGTGGATATAGTTATGGTAGCTCTCCATATAATAATAATTTACGCTGGACGATTGTTGATAACTATGGCTGCACTCACAAATTTATTCTCCGTGCGGCTAACAGTGACTACAACACTCTCTCGCTAACCAACGGATAGCGAACTCAAACTATCGATCGATGGTAGAAACAGCTATTCAATCATTGAGTTCTGTTCGCTCAAGAGATGAGTGAGAGTGGCGTTACTCTTTGAACACACATGACTGAGATAATTTTGTAAAAATTAGGAGATCGCTCGAAATGGCAACCAATATTTATTCCAATGCCTTTAATTTCAGTTCTTACCTAACTGGAAAAGTCGATCTGCGTACTGGACAATATGGATTTACGCTAAAACTAGCAACCTTGCATCCGCGATCGGCTCCGAAACAGACTCGGGATATCGTTTTAACATTTTCAGCACTCAGTACCACTAACATTGGCTATGGTAAAGGCTGGACATTGAACTGTAACAGTGTATACAACGACAAAACAGATACGATACGATTGTTTGATGGAACCAGCTATCAAGCCAAATATCTACCGAATAGCGGACCGATCGAATTCAAAGATAAGAAAATTAAAGATACAGTTGCTGTTCGGTCTGGAGATAAAGAAATTCAAGTATTTTACAAAAACGGCACGGTCGAAATCCTGAAAAAGCTGAGTGATATCTCTCCGTATCAAACCACAGAATGGATTTTAGAAAGTGGAGAAACATTCCATTACCATTACGATCTATCTACCAGTCATCTAACTTCAATAATCAATGCAGACGGGACGACGCTTCTTAGTTTAACCTATCAAAGCAGTGGAAGAGAAATTCGACACGCCGATACATTAACTTCAGAAGGTAAAACAGCAAGAGTGACTTTTGCATTTACCAATGAAAATTTAACGACGATTAGTCTTCCCTACGATCCCAGCGTCATATCTTACAGTGAATTTGGTACTCAACTCAATTACGACGACATTTACGGTTTTTCAGTTATTCGACGGGTGGTGTCTCCGGTCGGTGATATAGATACGATCGCGTACAATCGGGACGGTCATCTCGTAGATACAGGGATATATATTCCCAACGTCCGTGAATGGACGGTGTATCCCGGAGGCGACCAGCCGATCGTTCGTAAAACCTACCAGTACAGTTTGGGTAGTAATTTCTTAGGGTATCCAGTAAACGGCGGTTATCGAGAAGGAATTGATAACCTGTACCTCGCTATTGGAAATTATAGTTACTGGGGTGAAGAAAGAGTCGTCAATCCTAACAACGATACAGACATTTTAAGCTACACCAAAAATACCTTCAATAAATTTCACTTACAGACCGAAGAAGTCACCCAGCGAGGCAACGCTCGAGTAACCGAAACGACTACTTATAACGAAATACCGGGAGAATCCTTTGAGAACCAACCCGCCAATCTTCGGTTACCGAATAAAGTCAGCACGACTTATGAATTTACCGATACTGGGGACAGTCGAACGATCTGTACCGAACTCACAACAGACGAATACGGAAATATACGATCGCAAATCGATCGAACTGGAATTCAGACAGAATACGAATACTATCCCCAGGCTGGAGAATCGGGAAAATGTCCGGCAGAACCATTCGGATATTTTGTGCGATATCTCAAACAAAAAACAATCGTTCCCGCACCGATTGCAGGTTTGTCGCAGACCAATAAGGTGATGTCGTACACCTTTACTTCAATTCCTCGATTGCCATCTGTACCGGGGGACTATTTCGTCGTCAAACATACCGAAACCTCTAATGGCGGAGCGATCCTACAAACCTATGACTATTATAACGATCCGAATAATTTTCGCTGTGGGTTGCTCAAAACACTTTCTAAAGCTAAATCTGGAAAAACCTTAATCCAGTCCTTAGATTATATTCAAGAAAATGGAGCCACCCGCAAAGCTTCAACAGTCACAGGTTTCGACGGACTGACCGCTAGTAGCAGCCAAACGGTCTGCGATAGTACGGCACTTGTGCTACAGCAGGTCAATATCGATGGCGTTATCTCAAATACGAAGTACGATGTTTTAGGTCGGGTCGTTAAAACCACTTCCGCAGTGGGGACGCCATACGAAACACAGGAAACCCACGAATATAAATTTGTAGGAGAATCGGAAGGAATTACGCAAAGTCAAGTCATTTCGACCGATGCAATGGGAGTTCGTATCCGCGTTCGGTTTGATGGTCTCGGGCGTACTTTAACCAAAGAAATGCAGGACGACACTGGTGCGTTTTGCGAGATGAGTAAAACTTCTTACGATTCCCTCGGACAGAAAATCACTGAGGTCAATCGGGATTACTCTAACGGTGAAGTTTGTTTCAGCAATACGAAGAATTATATTTACGATAATTTTGGAAAAATTTCTGAAATTCGGCATAGTGATGGGCGTATTGAAACCAGTGTGTTCGATCCGATCGCCTTAACACTAACTGAAGGCTTGAAACTCGATCGCGGTGGAGACTCCTCGTTGTCTTCAGTGCGGACAACTTATAATTTAGCCAAACAACCCATAAAAGTAGAACGTCTGTATAGCAATGGCAGCGTTTACAGTACGGCAACAATTGAGTACGACGGATTTGGTCGCAAAAAAAGTTTCCAAACAACAACTAATCAGACATCAAGTTTAGAATACGATTCGTTCGACCGAGTCGTTCGTGCCGTACAATTTGACGGAAATGAATATCGAACAGAATATGCAGATTGGTCGCAGGGAGCGCTGATTGAAAAACTGAGTATTGCAGATTTATCACAAGGCAGCACTCCAGTTTATACATTGGGCGAACAAAAGTTCGATGGTTTAGGTCGCACGGCCGGTCGCACAGTTGGGGGTCGGAATACTGTCTTCGCTTATAACGGATCTCAAGATTATCCCACCAATGTTACGACACCCCGCCAAAATACCATCGACTTCAAATACCTTCCAGAGTTAAACCTTCAACCCCAAAACGTGACCACTTACACGGGGAGTACAACTCAAGCGAACAACGTATTTAACTTCGCACACAAGACACTTAGTGGTTATCCCACTGGTAGTCTAATCAGTGTGGAAAACGAGAATGCAACTTACACCTATCGATATTCGATCACGGGTTTGTTAAACGAGACGGTGTTTACCGATAAAACAGTAACACCAAACGAAACCACATCTACTCGTGCTACTCATACGTTAGCCGGAGTTCGACTCAGCACTAGCATCGGTCCAGAAAATTCTCCCTTGACCCAAATTACATATAGCTATGATTCGTATGGTCGCCCGATCTCCACAGAACAGAACGGCGTAAGATCGACCACCCAGTACGATGCTTTTGGTCGAGTGCAGACCAATACCACTGAAAATGCTGCGGGAGAACAGCAGGTTGTTGAAGTCACGTATGACGAGTTCAGTCGCGAAACCGAACGTCATATTGTCCTCAAAAATAGTAACAGTCAGACCCTATACGATTGCCGCATACAACTGTCTTACGATAAGGGAAATAAGATAACCGAACGTATCCATAGGGTCGAGAGCGAGACGCTCACCGAAAACTTTACCTACGATGTCAAAAACCGCTTACTCCGTTATACGGCGACAGCCACTCACGATGCACTTTTACCCAAGAACGAATACGGACTCGCGATAACAACTCAGGTATTCGCCTACGATTTACTGGATAATATGCGATCGGTTACCACAGATTTTAGCGATCGCAGTAACAACGTCGCCACCTATTTCTATGAAAATGCTGACAACCGACAGGTCAGCAAGATCGCAAACACACATCCTTCTTATCCGTCCGAATTACAATTTCGGTACGATGCTGACGGCAACCTGATCGATGATGGAGCAGGTCGTACAATGGAGTATACGACTTCCGGGCGATTGGCTCGCGCGATCGACAATGGCACAGAAACAGTTCGCTATCGTTACGATCCTTACGAACATCTTCTTGCAACAGACAAACCGAGTGGCACAAAAGCCGTTCGCCACTATGTCGCAGAGCAGGTTGCATTGGAACGAGAGGACAATGGCTCCACAATTTTTGTATCTCACAATGGAATGCCTATTGCTGAAATCGATTCTGGAGACGTACGACTTCTAGGTGCGAATTCCCAAAACTCGACAATCTCAGTATTTGACGAGTCGACAGGAGAGGTTAAGACGCAGTCCTATACTCCATACGGAGCGAATCCAGAAAGTAATTCGAGAATTGGATTTAACGGCGAACTCAAGGATCGCTCGACTGGCCTGTATCATCTCGGAAATGGGACTCGGACGTACAACCCAAATTTAGGATTGTTCGCATCGGCAGACACCTGGAGTCCGTTCAATGGCGGGGGGATCAACCCTTATCTTTACTGTCATGGAAATCCGTTGAATTTGATGGATCCTTCAGGTCACTTCAGTACGGGGTGGGATCTGGGACTGAACATCTTTTCGTTCATCATCGACGCCATTGTTGTCGGATTGGCGATCGCCAGTATTGCTACAGGAGCAGGGGTAATTATTGGAGCAGCAGGGTTGGCTTTGCTTGGAGGTAGTTTGGGACTGGTGAGCGATACGCTTGGGATTGCCGCTGATTCTATGGCGATCGACGATGAAAATCGAGGGCTTAACCGAAGTGACACGATTCAAAACTTAGGCTTTGCCTCTGGTATCTTTGGGCTAGCTTCTATAGGCATTGACTTAGGAACTGCGGCATGGGATATCGGTAAAATGGCTGTCAAGGGTTCCAAGTTAATCGATCGAACTGCAGAAGCTTCCAAGATAGTCGCGGGTTACGATGTGGCCAGCGAAACCGTCACCATTACTCGTATCGAACACACGGGAGATGCATCTCGTTCGCTCAGCCGCAGTGATAGTTTTAGTGATGCAGTGTGGGTCGAAAGGGGAATCGTGGACGATCCCAATAACCCAGGATTATCCTATATCGATGGTACAGTTTATTCTCGATCGGATCAGGTCGATCGGGTCGCAAACTTAACCTTTAACAGGCCTTTTACGAAAAGTGAGTGGAGCAGCCCATTTATCGATTTTCTCGGATTTTCCTTAATACCGGGCAAAGGCTATGCCCGAAAAATTATAGGGGCTAGTATGGGCGTTTCTTCCCTGGCTGCGAGTATTGCTCTATTGAGTAACACAACATGGAAACCAGCTTCAGCTAACAACAATTCCGATGGAAATAAGGCTACTGGTGTAAATTCCAGTTCGAGTTCTAATCTGTCTACATCCACTTCAACTCAATCGGAGCAAGGGCTAGTTGTAAATCTCAGAGAAAAATATCCATTTCCGTAATTGCATTTCTTTCATTGCCCCCACCTTCGAGGGGCGGTGTGCGTCTTTCAGGGAAGAGTTAAGGGGGTAGAGTGCAGAGTCAAGAATTCTCACTCTACCCTTTTTCCTTTCCACTCTTCACTAATCAACACACGTCTTACCTCTGTGCATTATCAACGATCGATTGCCCTAAAGCCAACCGCGTAACCCATACACGACAATTCCCACATATTCCTTGAGGGCGCGAGTGGTGAGGGCGAGGCGATGAGCGTCGGGGATAATATTGAGGACGATCGCCTCCCAACTGTCAGACATAGCGGCGAGGCTGGCGTCTGTCACCAGAAAGTCCGTCGGGGCAGGGATGGCATCGATTCCCTGCTTCTTAAACACCCGCAGCGATCGCGGCATATGCAACGCAGAGGTGACGAGAAGAACCCGTTGAATTCCCCGTTCCTCGAGAATTTCTTTGACGTTGACGGCATTTTGATGGGTGTTGAGAGAGGTGCGATCGAGCAAAATTTGCTCTGACGGAACCCCCATCGCTTCGACAATTTTCGCCATGTCTTCGGCTTCCGAACCCACTTCGCCCCGCCAGCTAATGCGTCCGCCGGACAACACCACGTACTCGGCTTTCCCATCTAAATAGAGTTTTGCGCCGTAGAGGGTACGATCGCCCGCTTCGTTGACTTCCACCCAAGGACGCGGCGGCGAGGGCGATCGCGTCGCACCCCCCAACACCACGATCGCCTCAGCGGTGGGAAGTTCTTCAGTGGGAATATGCTGACTTTCGAGCGATCGCACCAATCCCGCACACACCCATCCATTCCCCCCCGCCATCAACACCACGAACGCCAGGAAAACTGAAAACGCCGCGCACCGAGGACGTTTCCACAGCAATACCAGAGACGCTAACATCAATAGCAGACTCAATCCCAGCGGATAAACGAACAGCGGGAGGAGTTTAGAGAGGAAGAAAAACATGGTGGAACTTCAACTTAGTGAGGGTTGCGGTCGATCGATCTGACGATTTCCTGTACCGTGGGTTTCAAGCGATCGTACTCCACAATTGTCAGATCGAGGCGTTTGAGGGAATTCAATCCGATGGATTTTTGCGATCCGACTTCTCGATCGAGCGTTGCGGTGTCGAGAACGTAAAACTCTCATTGCGAAACGTCTAGGGGGTCGAGGCGATCGAAATCCGTTTCGCAAAACACACAAAAAACATACAGATCGGCACGTCGCTGGGCTATGTTTTGACCTCCGGATTTGAGACGAGTTGTATCGAGATATTTCGGTTGAATTGAAAACTTAATATTTGAGAGCTTCTCCTGTTCCCAAGCCTGAACGTATGCCGCACTTTTAACTTCTATCTTAAATCCCTCGAACTCCACATCTCGATCGTCCAACTCAACCCGAACCGGGGTTTTAACATCGAGAGCAGACGCCACGATAAATTCAGCTAAAACGCCGCGAATCGTATTTTCCAGCAAATTAGAACTCGACCACTGCCAAAAATCCAATATGGTAAAATTTAGAGACTTACCTCGATTCAAAAAAGGTTGAATCTTTAAATATTGTTTTGGATCGATCTGGCCTAAAGCTCTGTTGTCTTCTCGATTCATTGCCGTTGATTTGTATTTTTAAAGTCTCATGAATTTCTTGAATTGAAGTCTATTTCAATTCAAGAAATTATACGAAATCCGAATATCAAATACTGGTTTTACTCAGTCAAACAAGCCCCTCTATCCCCCCAACCCCCCTTTGAAAGGGGGGCTAAGGGGGGATGTGGTGAAGACTTTTTGAAACCTAGCTTATCGAAAACGGATTCCGTATAACTCGGCGGTGAAGAATTGAATTTTATGAAGGGCTTGCTGAAAAGAAGTGAAAAGCTTACGACGTAAGGCTTAGAGGAGTCTTGACATGGCTTCGAGAACCCGAAAAAGAGGTAAAATTGGAAATTCCTGTGCATCCGGCAAGAAAAAATGTATCAAAAATCACAAAA
>NZ_JAQNCQ010000180.1:0-4765 GCF_028368005.1 Geitlerinema sp. CS-897
ATGGGGAAAACGTCTGGGGAGATAAACCCCTCTGGTACTTATTGGCAACAATGGGTAGTAAGGGTTGTCGCCGAACCAGAAATCTAGAACCGTGAGGTCTGGAGAATCCCCACGCCTTCAGGCTGGGGAGTATGTCAAGGTATCATCGGTCTGTCGTATACAGAGAAGAGGAAGAATGGGAGGACTCGGTGCCGCCTTTGGCAGAACCTTTCGCAAAGAAAGCGTTCTCTCGATTTACGAACAACACCGACCCCAGATGAAAACCGGAGATGTCATCGCCTTTTCCGGCAACACCGGCTTTTCTGACTTAATCAAATGGGGAACCGGTTCGATGTACTCTCACGTCGGTATTGTCTTAAGACTGGGATTGAGTGGAGGGTTTGGAGAAAGCGTCATGGTGGTCGAATCCACCACGGAAATTTCACATCACGAAGCCTCCGTCAGCGAAATTATCAAAGGCGTCCAACTCAACTGGCTCTCCAAACGCGCCCTTCTCTACGACGGTTCCGTCTGGTGGGTTCCCCTCAAAAACCCCTTACCGCCAGAAGGCCAAACTCAAACCGAAGCCTGGTTACGAGAAACCCACAACCAGCGCGTCCCTTACGATTTCGTTCAAGTCATGGGGTCGGGAATCGACCTGTTCGATCGCCTCGGCTTGAGCAATCAAGAAGACTTCTCGCGGCTGTTCTGTTCCGAACTCGTTACCAAAGCCCTCAAAATCGCAGGCGTTCTCGACGACGACCTCAACGCCTCCGAACAAACCCCCGCCGACGTGGTGAACTTCACCTGCTTAGACCGACCCGTTCTCATCAAATCCAACTCCGGCCCGGCCGAATAACCCCCGCAGGTGGGAAAACCCGCCCTTTCGTTTCTGTGCCGTACCAAATCAAAATGGTACGATGAACGTAAATTAACATTCGTCCTTAACATTAACCTTCAGACGCAACGCCCACTCGTGGGAGTTGAGGCGTGCGGTTGCAGACGGTTCGACACACGCTTTCTCTATCTGGCTATGCTTAAACGACTGCTCGGCGATCCCAACACCCGCAAGCTCAAAAAACTCCAACCCCTCGTTACGGAAGTCCAACTCTTTGAGGAAGAGATGCAGCCGCTTTCGGACGAAGAGCTGGCGGGGAAAACGTCTCAGTTCAAGCAACAACTCGAGAAAGCGACATCCGACGACGAACTCAACGAACTGCTCGAGGAAATTTTACCCGAAGCCTTCGCGGTGGTTCGGGAAGCCTCCCGGCGCGTCTTGGGAATGCGTCACTTCGACGTACAGGTTCTCGGAGGCGTCGTCCTGCACCAAGGGGAAATTGCCGAAATGAAAACCGGGGAAGGTAAAACCCTGGTGGCAACCCTTCCGTCTTATCTCAACGCCCTCTCAGGGCGAGGCGTTCACGTCGTCACCGTCAACGACTATCTGGCCCGCCGCGACGCCGAATGGATGGGACAAGTCCATCGCTTCTTAGGGCTGTCGGTGGGACTGATCCAGCAGGGGATGACTCCCGACGAACGCCGTCGTAACTACGCCTGCGATATTACCTATTGCACCAACTCCGAACTGGGATTCGACTACCTGCGGGACAATATGGCTACTTCGATGGAAGAGGTCGTGCAGCGTCCCTTTAACTACTGCGTCATCGACGAAGTGGATTCGGTACTCGTTGACGAAGCCCGCACTCCATTGATTATCTCGGGTCAAGTGGAACGTCCGAGCGAGAAATATCGCCGCGCCGCTGAAGTCGCCGCGAAACTGCTTCGGGGAACGGAAGAAGACCCGAAAGATTACGAAGTGGACGAAAAAGCCCGTAACGTCCTGCTCTCAGACGAAGGGTTCGCTCGAGCCGAAGAGTTGCTCGGTGTCAGCGATTTGTACGATCCCGACGATCCCTGGGCGCACTACGTTTTCAACGCTGTCAAAGCTAAAGAACTCTTTATTAAAGATGTCAACTACATCGTGCGTGATGGCGATGTGGTCATCGTAGACGAGTTTACGGGACGGGTAATGCCGGGACGCCGTTGGAGCGACGGCTTACACCAGGCGATCGAAGCGAAGGAAGGACTCGACATCCAGCCGGAAACCCAAACCCTGGCGACGATTACCTATCAAAACTTCTTCTTGCTGTACCCGAAACTGGCGGGGATGACGGGAACGGCGAAAACGGAAGAATCGGAATTCGAGAAGATTTACAACCTCCGCGTCACGGTGGTTCCCACAAACCGCCCCCTCCGTCGACAAGACCTGTCAGACGTGGTTTACAAAACTGAACCGGCCAAGTGGAAAGCCGTCGCTCAAGAATGCGCGGAAATGCACGAAAAAGGCCGTCCGGTACTGGTGGGAACGACGAGCGTGGAAAAATCGGAGGTGCTGTCGCGCCTGCTGAGTCAGTTGAACGTTCCCCACAACCTGCTCAACGCGAAACCGGAAAACGTGGAACGGGAAGCGGAAATCGTCGCCCAAGCCGGACGCAAAGGCACGGTGACGATCGCCACCAACATGGCAGGACGCGGAACGGACATTATTCTCGGCGGGAACGCGGACTATATGGCGCGGTTGAAACTGCGGGAATACTTCATGCCTCGCTTGGCGCGTCCAGACGAAGAAGGAAGTTTCGCCTCCCGCAAGGTTCCCGGTAGCAAAGGCCGCAGCAAAGCCAAAGGCTTCGACACCGCTACGAAACCGAAAACCTGGAAAGCTTCCTCGCAAATCTTCCCGGTGGAGTTGACCCCGGAGTTGGAACAGCAACTCAAGGAAATGGTCGATTTTGCGGTAAAGGAGTACGGCGATCGCAGTTTACCGGAGTTGGAAGCTGAAGAACGCATCGCGACGGCGGCGGAAAAAGCCCCGGTTGAAGACCCGGTGGTGCAAAAACTGCGGGAGGTGTACAACCAGCTTTTACACCACTACGAAGGCCATACTTCTGAGGAACATAACGAGGTGGTGGAACTCGGGGGACTGCACGTCATCGGAACGGAACGTCACGAGTCTCGTCGGGTGGACAACCAGCTTCGCGGACGGGCCGGACGCCAAGGAGACCCCGGTTCGACGCGATTCTTCCTCAGTTTGGAAGATAACCTGTTGCGGATTTTCGGCGGCGATCGCGTGGCGGGATTGATGAATGCCTTCCGCGTTGAGGAAGATATGCCCATCGAGTCGGGAATGCTGACGCGATCGCTCGAAGGAGCGCAAAAGAAAGTCGAAACCTACTACTACGACATTCGGAAACAGGTGTTCGAGTACGACGAGGTGATGAACAACCAACGTCGCGCCATCTACGCCGAACGCCGCCGGGTGCTGGAAGGGCAGGATTTGAAAGAGCGGGTCATCGAATACGCGGAAATGACGATGGACGATATCGTCAATGCGTACATTAACCCGGAACTGCCTACGGAAGAATGGAACCTCGACAAACTCATCGATAAAGTCAAGCAGTTCGTTTACTTACTCGACGAACTCGAACCCAGCCAGTTGGAAGACATGGCAGTCGAAGAAATTAAAATCTTCCTCCACGAACAGGTTCGCATTGCTTACGACATCAAAGAAGCGCAAGTGGAACGCATTCAGCCGGGGTTAATGCGCCAAGCGGAACGCTTCTTTATTTTGCAACGGATCGATACGCTTTGGCGAGAACACTTGCAGCAAATGGACGCGCTGCGGGAGTCGGTGAGTTTGCGCGGTTACGGGCAAAAAGACCCCCTCATCGAGTACAAGAGCGAAGGATACGAGTTGTTCTTGGAAATGACGATCGATATTCGCCGCGATGTGGTGTACTCGCTGTTCCAATTCCAACCCCAGGTACAGCAGTCGGTGGAAACGCCCTCGACTACGGCGTAGATAACGCTCGAACCTGTGGGGGTGACAAGAAGGCTAGAAAGCAGACTGGATAAGACTTATAGCCCTTTGACCTTGGCGATAATTTACTCGTTTGTGGGGGCATACGTTCAGTCAGAAATTGTTGTGCTTCTTCAGCAAACACGGTGAGAGAGTGCAGCCAAGCTCGGGCGCAGTTTCCCGTATAAAAATGACTGTATCTCGGATATTTACGCCCTTTTTCCGAGGGACGATTGACATAAGAATTGACGCCTTTTCGACGAACGAATTCACCGTGGAAGATGTCGCTGGCGTAAGCTAAAGTCATCAATAAAGTCAAGGCAACTAAGCGCTTGCCTCGGACGTGGGTATCTTCGAGATTGTTGCCACCACTTTTAAAATCTGGCTCTTCCGACCTTGGTGTGTAGGGTAAATGCTTGTAGCCTATATCTGGAAAGGAATTTCGCGATTTGAGCAGACTTTTTATACAGTTTAGCAAAAACTCTTTCCCTGTAAGGGTTTCAGCGATTTCTTGCATAGTAAGTTCGGAAGAGCCTAAAATCTCGAAACATTTCTTCAATTCCCATAGGTTGAGTGTAAGCGTCGAGAGCGGTCTTGAGATCGGGTAAGTTCGTTAAAATAAACCAAGCTTCTTCTGCTGTCCATCCGTGATATTTTTGTTGCCATTTTACAGCCAGATTTCCGAGATAAAAGCCTCGGGCTTTGGTAACTTTCATTCGGGTGCATCTCAATTATGTAAATTCATCGAATTGGGCGCACTCAATTTCCAGATCCCCGGCATCTCCAAGATGAGTATCTGTTTAGCGTAACGGCCAAAGTACGACGAAAGGGGGATGGCACAAGCCAGGACAAGTCGCCAAGCTAAAAGAGAAAGAGAAGCCAGTGGGTAAGTGAGCTTGTCTAATCGGAAAAAAGCCAAGGCCGAGCCAG
>NZ_JAQNCQ010000181.1:0-16457 GCF_028368005.1 Geitlerinema sp. CS-897
AGGGGGAGCAAGGGAGAGGGGGAGAGGGGGAGAAAGGGAGAGGGGGAGAAAGGGAGAGGGGAGAAACTGTCAACTGTCTCCACTGTTCCCCGTTCCCCGTTCCCCGTTCCCCGTTCCTTGTCAACAGTCGGGGGATTGGATTTGTTAGACTCGGACTTAACAAGACTTAACAAATCAGAGGATCGATATGACCGTTCAATTCAAACACGTCATGCTGATGGTGAAAGACGTCGCGGCCACCGTCAAGTTTTTCAACGAAGGATTGGGATTACCCGTGAAGATGTCGAGTCCCGGTTGGGCGGAATTAGACGCCGACGGTACCACGATCGCCCTGCATTTTTCCCACGGTGCAGACGTCGCAACGGGGAGTTCTCCAATTCTAAGCTTCCACGTTGACGACGTGCATCAAACCATTTCAACTCTCGAATCGATGGGTGCCGAACTTCAAGGAGACGTTCGCGAACCCTCTTTCGGAAAAGTTGCCGCCATGCGAACCCCTGACGGTCATCTCCTCAGCCTTCTGCAACCGGCTGCCGTCGAAGCGAGATAAGGAAATTAGGGGATTTTAACAGCGAAGAGGGAAGAGTGAGGACAGCAAACAGGTAACAGTTTCTCCTCACCTCCTCATCTTCTCACTGGCGACTGGTGACTGATGAAGCTCCCTTGTCCTCCGTTACATCATTTCTTCATCGCGAATATTGGGCATCAAGACGTTACTGTCATCGCCAGAGAACCTGGGGACATCACCACGATGACTGACGCCGTGTTTGAGACTGTACATCAAACTAGCCATTTCAATGGCGTTCATCGCGTAACTCCAACCCAAGTTACTTTTAATTCCCGCCCGTTCTAGGGCTTGCTGCATGGTGTCGGTGGTGACGACGCCGAACACGATGGGAACGCCAGTTTGAAAACCTGCCGCTGCGACCCCTTTCGACACTTCTGCGGCGACGTAATCGAAATGAGGCGTTTGGCCGCGGATGACGGCACCGAGGCAGATAATCGCATCGTAACCCCCGTTGAGTGCCAGTTGACGAGCTACGAGGGGAACTTCAAAACTACCGGGAACCCAGACGTAATCGACTTGTTGTCCGTCGGGATCGACATCGATGCCGTGGCGTTTCAAGCAATCTTGGCATCCGGCGAGGAGTTTTCCCGTGACTAAGTCGTTAAACCGGGCAATGACGATCGCAAAGCGAAAGGGTTTGTCGCTGGTAAAGGTTCCTTCAAAAACTGCCATGTTGGAGAGGAGTTAAGTGAACAACGGTTTGACTTTTGGGTGTCGAACCGACAAGGTCGATCGCTGGCGAGCCGAGTCTGGACGGGCTGACAACAAACTGAACCCGGCATCTACTCAGTTGCCGGGTTGGAAAACAGCTACGAGCGAGTCGTTTAGATGACGAAGTAGTTGAGTACGCCGACTGCCAGCACGAGAGCGACCCAAATGCCCGATCCTAACCAGAGTAATCCTTTGGATCGATCCCAGTTTTGAGGAGAGGCGTACGCAACGGGAACGCCAATCACCATTAGAAACGACCACAGAACTAACGCAGCCAACGCGATCTGAAAAAGAATTGAAAACATTGTTTTGTTTTGTAAATAGGATGCTGAGCTTTCCTCATATACTTATCATATTTCGGCCGGTCTTTGTCCCGGTCGGAGAAGCGATCGCAGGGATTTTAGCGCGATCGCTCTGGAGGAAAGAACAGCACTGGATGCCAGCTTCGACGAAGGAGTTTGTTGGCGAAATTGGGACGCGACCATTCAAGCAGTCGAGGAACGCTCGGAGAGGTCACGGCTACGGCACTGACGTCTTGTTCCATCGCCAAATCCATGAACTCTGTGAGGCGATCGCCGTTTCGGACGGCCGTATCGACGGTTAGCCCCAAGGATTCGAGTTCGGTTTTGACGCTGTCGAGTTCGGCTTGGACGCTTTCGGTGGTTTCGGATTGGGGAACGCCAAAGCGGCCGTGATGCTCGATAACCCAGCCCAGCAAGCAGGTTTCGAGAGATTCTTTGGGACGCTGGCGGGCTAACTCAGAAATGTCTCGGACGAGGTGCTTGGCGCTGTCGCTACCATCGTAGGCAATCAGAAGATATCGCAGTAAATGGCGACAGCGTAAGTCGAGTTCTTCGTTCGTGTAAGTAGAAATCAACGCCGGACGCATCACGAGCATGGGAATCGTAATGCGTTCGACGAGGGCGGCGGTGGTGCTGCCAAAGACTTTTTCGTTGAGTAAGGTTTTGTTCTGCGTCCCGAGCAAGACGAGATCGCACTCGTGGTTTTCGATGGTTTTGAGAATGTTCTCGACGGTGCGGTCGGAATCGATTTCGACGCGCACGTCAACGCCTTCGGGAACGTTTTGTAACGCGACAGATAACTGTTCTCGGGCGAGGTCGAGGGCTTGTTGGTCGATTTTGGGAATACCGCGATCTTCTTTCAGAGAGACGGAGTGGAAGAATACGATGCGACGTATTCCAGTAGCGGCCAGGCTGGGAACGAAGCGAACCAGACGATGTAAGCCATCTTGAAGATCGGTACAAATGAGAAGGTTGTGAAACATGGAACGTTGCTTAACGATCGAGAGACCTATTCTTAGATTAGTCGAATTCGTTCGGTCTCGGTGCAAAGCGATCGCTCGAGCGTCGGTTCGGTTGCAGTGGGGACAGCTTCCGTGACGCCCCGACATCCCCAGATCTTTTCCTCGGCGAGGAACGGAGCTAGAGAGGGAGGTCGCCGACTCAGAAGCAGTTGCCTAGGTCGATTGCGGCGGTGAGAAACCGCCATCGACGCCCCATTGATGTTTCAGTAGGTTTTTGTAGGTGACTTCGCGAAGCATCATTTGTTCGTACAGTTGCAGGAGAAACTGTTGAGCTTGTTCGCGACTCATCTTGGCAACCTGGGTTTCAAAAGAACGCAAGTTAAATTGCTGTTCCAAGGTTAGTTCGATCGGTCGATCCATCGGTTGTTCCTCCTCATCGATTCGGATGCGATCTTGCTTAGTCTTAGGATTCCCGTTCGCTCGTCGAGCGATAAACAGACTCTGACGTTCGATTTACGGGAGGCTCACCCAAGCTTCAGACAAGTTGTTACAGAATATAACAAACATTTGACAAAAGTGCCAACTTCTGTGGTTAGGCGTTGTTGACAGAGACGGGGCGAGCCGTCTTCAAGTTCCGCCTTGGTGGATGTTGTATCAATTTGTCAACGGTAAAAATGCTCATCACGAACTGAAACCCCCGATTTTACGTTGAAATCGGGGGTTTTCAAGGGTTCGAACCGCGTTCGAACGGTGTTAAAATTTTTATAAAATTCGGTCAAGGGGTGGGCGAGTCGTCAGCATCGACGGTCGCGATCGCGATCGAGATGACCGTAATATTGTCCCGTCCGCCCTCTTCTTTAGCCGCTTCGACCAATCGCGCGACCGACGTTTCGCAATCGCGATGATTTTCCAGTTCCAAAGCGATCTGCTCGTCGGACAACTCCTCGGTCAGTCCGTCGCTACAGAGCAAAATGCGATCGCCCGGTTGCAAATCTAGGGAAAAGATTTCCACCTCTCCCATATCTTCGCGTCCCAAACACTGAGACAGCACGTGACGCCAGGGATGAACGCGAGCCTCCTCGGCCTGTAACGCACCGGCTTTTACCGCCTGCGCCACCCAGGTATCGTCTTCTGTCACCTGTTCGAGATGGTTGTCTCGGAACCGATAGATCCGCGAATCACCCAAATTCGCGCACCACAACTCGGGGGGCGCACCGTCTTCGGGTTGGTAAAGCAAAGCCGCCACCGCTGTCGTTCCCATATCGGCGTTTTCTGGATGCACCGTTTGATCTTCGATAATCGCCCGGTTCGCCGAACGAAACGCTTCTTTGAGGAGAACTTCCGGGGTCTCCATCTTGACAAGGCGTTCTTCGAGATACGCACAAATCGTTTCTTTGGCGATACGACTGGCTTCTTGGCCGGCTGCGTGGCCGCCCATTCCGTCGGCCACGATAAAAAAGCGACCTTGAGGATCGATGTAGTAAGCGTCCTGATTGATGGCTCGGACGAGACCTTTATCCGTGCGACCAGCAAAGGCGGATTTCATAGCAAGAAAGACAAACGTTAAAAGCGATCGGCGCGATCGAGCCGGGCGAGCAATCTCAACAGTGCTACCACGAGGGCGATCGCCAACAAAGCAACCGCGCCCGCAATCCACACGCGGCCGTTAACTAATAAAATCGTAGCCGATAATGTAAACGCACTGATTAACAAAGTATAGTTCGTACTCAACTGCATCCCGACCGTGCGCCGCAATACGCGATCGGTATCCGTCGCGCGAACCCGAACGCGAATATCGCCCCGTTCGAGCTTTTCGAGGGTGTCCTCAATGCGGCGAGGCAACCCCAACGCCGTCGAACTCACTTCGCTAGCTTGGCGACTGAGTTCGCTGAGGATACTGTTGCCGTACTCTTCTCTTCCTTCGTTCATAAGATTTAAGGCAAAAGGCTTGGCCACCTCCATAAAATTAAAGTCTGGATCGAGACCTTTGCCTACCCCCTCCAGGGTCGAAAACGCCCGCATGACGAACGTAAACGTTGCCGGAAAGCGAAACGGCTGGTCGTAGGCAATTTCGTAAAGGTCGTCTGTAATCGCTTCGACGGACTGCTCCTCAAAGGGCTTATCCATCAAATTATCGAGAATATATTGAATCGCGCGGCGCACGGGACCGGGATCGTCCATCGGCGCGAGCGCTTCGACTTCGACTAACGCCACGACGACGCGATCGGCATCTCGTTGCGCGATGCCAAAAAACAACTCCATCATTTTTTGGCGCAGGTTAGACGTAATCTGCCCCATCATGCCGAAATCGTAAAAGATGAGCGACCCTTCCGGGCTGACTGCCAAATTTCCCGGATGGGGATCGGCGTGGAAAAATCCGTAATCGAGCAGTTGCTTTAAGTAGGCCATCGCCCCCAAACTCGCCAGTTTCTTACGGTCGAGTCCGGCGGCCTCGAGGGCGTCGTAGTGGCTGATTTTAATCCCCGGCACGTATTCTAACGTCAGAACCCGAGACGAGGTATAGCGCCAGTACACGCGGGGAACGCGCACCCACTCGACACTGCGGAAGTTGCGGCGAAAGGTGTCGGCGTTGCGCCCTTCGTTGAGATAGTCGATTTCGAGATAGAGGATACGACAGCACTCGTCGTAAATCCCCATCCAGTCTCGTCCTTTTCCCCATTCCGAGTGGTTCTGTAAATATTGCGCCACCCCTCGAGCGATGGACAAGTCGATATCGAACAGTCGCTTGAGTCCCGGTCGTTGCACTTTGACCACGATTTCTTCGCCGCTGTGCAGTTGGGCTTTGTGAACTTGTCCCAAACTCGCCGCCGCCAGTGGCACCGGGTCGAAAAAGCGATAGAGTTCCTTCGAGGACTTGCCGAAATCTTCTCGAACGATCGCCTCGGCTTGCTCGTAATCGAAAGCCGGAACGCGGTCTTGAAGCTTCGACAGTTCCTCGACGTATTCGGCCGGGAACAAATCCGATCGCGTTGAAAAAAGCTGTCCGAGTTTGATAAACGTCGGTCCGAGGTCGAGGAAGGTTTCTCGAATCCAGCAGGCGAGGCGGCGACGACGTTCGGTCGCTTTCGCGTCCGTGTAACCGCCTACATAACTCCAGCGACGTTTGTTGAGCCATAACGTAAAGAGAAACCGAGAGACGAACGACCAAACCTCGAGGCGGCGGCGAGTTTTCGAGTAGTTCTTGCGGTTCCAGCGATAGGATTTCGAGGCATAGCTGACGCCGCGATCGCCGCTCGAGTTCAAACGAATTCGGTCGATCGCCGCTCGGTCTCCAAGGGGGACGCGACCGTTGCGAGCGGGTTGGGTAATAGAGTCCTCAGACAGGGCAGACACTCGGTTTCCGTTCCTGGGGTTAACGTTAGCGGTTTGGGCAGCAAGACAACAAGACGACGACACCCTCGGCCGCTCCTATCGAGATCGATAGGGAGTTTTGGGGGGCGATCGCTCGGCCGGGGATACCGGGAGAGTTATTCCGACGGCGCGGTTTGGTTGCGATACCGTTGGAGTTCCGAACGCAGTTGAGCGATTTCAGCCCGCAGGTTATCGACGAGCGCTTGTAAGTCGGTATCTGTCGAGACGGCGGTACTGACGCCACTGATGGCGCTCTCCCGAGACGTATCGGCTTCGAGAGACTCGACACGCTCCATGACGCGATCGGAGAACTGACGGAGATTTTCGCGCTGTTCGGCGTCGAATTTTCCCAGTTCGCTCAAGGAATTGGTCAGGGCTTTTTCGAGCGTCGAACCGATTTCTTCAGCGAGGACGCGACCCACAAGAAAGGCGTGGACGGGAGATTTGCTCATGACGCGATCTGATTATTAAGCTTCCGTAACAAAATTATAACGTTCGATCTCGAGCATCGAACACGCGAACGGGGAGGATTGGGGAAATTTCACGGCGACTTCCCCCGTTTTTCCCGTTACGAGGTCGAACTCGAAGGGACTTCTTTAAACGGCTCTAGGTTCTCTTTTTCGGGGGAGAGTTCGGGGACGGGTTCCGGTTCGACCGGCGTGTTTTTGAGATCTTCCCAAATCGGGGGCTCGCCAGACGGCGTCGCCTCTACGGGTTCGGGAGACGCATCCGACCAAACGGTGGGCGCTTCGGGGTCGGTGGCGGTAAACGGTTCCTCGGATAAAACGGGTTCGGATTCGGATTTGGCTGTCGGGGCTTCGGTTTGAACGGGAACGAATCCAGAATCGTCGTGATAGGGTGCCGAGGTCGGTTCCGCCCAGGAAGGGGTCGGCTCGACGGTGGAGTTGGGGGAGTTCGCTGCGGGCCAGTCGTTGCGAGAGTATTCGGTTTCTGTTTCGACCGGTGGGGTATAGGTCCAATCTCCCGGTTTTTGGAACGGCTCCTCGAAGACTTCGGTATCGGGATTGGGGAAGTCCTGGGGTAAAGGAGGTGGGGTCGATCGCAGCAGTTGGGAAGGGGGCGCGTCGGGGCGATCGGCCAGTCCCGATTTTAGGGCGACGACGATCCCTGCTCCTCCGATGGCGGCGACGATGGACGTGGAGAAAAACAAGGCCGGCACCCACGGACGAGCGAAGATGGGTTTGGGGGGCTTGCTGGGTTTAGCTGTTTTCTGAGGTTTGCCAGTCGAGGGGTTGGCCGAGACGCCTACGACAGGACGATCGCGGCGAGACGGCGGTAACAGGGCTAACCATTCGTTCACCCGAGTCGGGCGTCGTTGGGGATCGAGTTCGAGTCCTTTGGCGATCGCGCGATCGAGGTCGGGGTCGAGAGCGGTTCGATCGGGCCGCAGTTCGTTGAGGGGAACGCGATCGCGTAAGGCGGCAATGGTGGGCGGTTGACCGCTCAGTAAGGTGTAGAGGGTAGCGGCGAGGGCGTAAACGTCGGTCGCGGGCGTTCGCGGTCGGTGGCAATCGTACTGTTCCGGGGCAGCGTATCCCGGCGAGAGCAGGTTGCTGTGAGTCCGTTCGACCTCGGGATCGAGATCGCGCGTCAGTCCGATTTCGACGAGAACGACGCGATCGCTACCGATGGTGCGGATGGCGTGTTCGGGTTTGACGTCCCGATGTAGCAAGCCGTTTTCGTGTAATGCTTCCACTGCTTCGGCCAGTTGTCGGACGTAATCGACCGCGCGATCGACTGCCATCGGCTTTCCGTCGCGAACCAATTTCGCTAGAGTCGCTCCGGGAATGTAATCCATGACCGCGAAGGGTTGACCGTTTTCTTCAAACAAATCTAAAACGCGCGGGAGGTTGGGATGGTGACAACGTGCGAGGAGGCGCGACTGCTCGACGAACCGACGTACGAATTCTTGGCTGTCTGGGTGCGACAGCAAGGTGTCGCTGAGGGTTTTGATAACGACCGGTTGCCATAGCCGAGCGTGGGTCGCGCGGTAGGTCGTGCCGAAATATCCCTGACCGAGCGTGTCTTCGATGGCGTATTTTCCGCCTTGTAGGAGAGTGCCTGCCCGAACCTTCATAAAATTCTCGATGTGAATTTCTACTTATGCTAGAGCAAGTTGCTCGTTCGAGAAAGGGAGATGGGGAGATGGGGAGATGAAGACAGTCGCCAGTCGCCAGTCACCAGTCGCCAGTGAGGAGATAATGGGATGATGGGATGAGGAGAAACTGTTATTTGGTCTCACTCTTTACTCTTCTCTCGTCCCTGAAGAAGCTCCCCCGGCGTTAGGAAATGTTGAAAAAATCAGGGAATTTTGAAGGAATGGGGACGAACGCTAACTTGTCCGTGTTCGTCGAGACAGAATTCGGGCAGGTTGACGGCGTAGATATGATGGCAGTCTCGAGCTTTTAATGCCGTTAGCTGTTGTTTGACGGTTTCGATGGCAGCGTTCATCGCTTCGATGCCTTTTTGGGCTTCGGTTTCTCGTTCTAGGCGACGGCGAGCTTCGGCAATTTGTTCTTCAAGACGTCGATGCTGCTGTTCTCCCTCGGCGAGATGTTTGTGAATCCAGTCGAGGGCGACCTGCAAACCTTCGGCTTTGGCTTTCCAGGTATACCGAGCTAACGCCGACTGCGTGGCGGACTCTAACAGCGTTTCGGCTGAGGTTCCCGTGGGGGCTTCTGGGGGTTTGGCGGCTTCAGTTTTGGCAACGTCTAGCTGGGGAACCAGGCGATCGCGTTCCTCGCGCAGCGATCGTAAACGCTCGGTTAGCTCGGCTTGACGGGTGACGAGATCGTCGAGCCAAGCGGGAAGATCCTTGGACATGGCTGGAATGAATTCCTCAAACGGCAACAAATAGCAACTCGATAACTCGATAAATGGTGCGGGAAAGAATTGCTCGGGCAACTTCAAATTCTTAAATTCAATGTCTGGTTTTTTTCTATTGAAGTCAATTCCTCGGGGTTTCGGCAACTGGAGATCGCCTTACGCGAACCTCTCGGTCAGCCCGGTTCGGAAAATGGCAGCCCGAGAATTTATCGAGTAGAGTAGAATTGGTGTCGTGCTGAGTCGAGATCGCGTCCGCCCAACCCCAACTGTTTCGATTGAGTTTCCTCGTCTAATCTCTCGAGTCGCCTGAGACGGAACGCGCCACCATCCAAGCGACCCTCAAGGTCTCGAGAATCGAAAACTCCAGCGTCCGTCCGTTTGAAGCGCGATCGCGTCGAGTCAGACCGCGCGAGGTGGAAGAGGCGACTCTTAAAGCGCACGGGCGAGACCCATCCAAGCCGGTCAGTTACCAAGCTAGTTCGTTAAGAAACCCGAACAAATATCTCGATCGATATTTTAAATATCCATATCTAACCCGTACCGAGAAGAATCGAGATCGTCTAAAATTGCCACCAAGCACGCGAGTCAGGGAAACTCACGAGAGGGATCGATGGATTTAGAAATCGCCTACCAACGCTGTTTAGACTGCCTGGTTCGATCGATCGACGAACTTGCAGCACCTCCTCCCCTCGAGCAAATCGAACCCATCGCTTCGCTGATCGTACAAGCCATGACGGGTCAGTGGCGGTACTTCCACACGCCGTCTCATATTTTCGAGGTGGGAGGTTCTGACGATCCGATCGAGGTTTTGGCGGCTTTGTTCCACGACTTGGTATACGTTCAAGTCGATTCGGGCATCAACCTCAATGTCAGTCGCTACATCTCGAGTTACATCAAGGAAGAGGACGGACAGATCGTCATTTTAGACGAGGCCGAACTTCCCGACGATCGCGGTTTTGAAATCGCCCTGCGGGTGTTCGGGTTTAAAGCCGGTCAGATCCTCGATCCGTTTCGCGGACAAAATGAATTTCTCAGTGCGGCGATCGCGACTTGTGTGCTATCGCCGTTTCTCCCCACGACAGATCTCGTGGCGATCGCGGCCTGCATCGAGGCGACGATTCCCTTTCGCGGAACGTCTCCTGAAGGACTGACCGCCAGCGAAACCCTACAGAAAAATATCGAATCGATCGACCGAGACTGGAATCTCGGATGGACGCTCGAAGACGTGTACGCAATCGTCCAGCGAGCCGTGCGTCTCGCCAATCGAGACGTGGAAAACTTCGCGCTCCCCAACTCGGCGGAATTTCTCGACAATACCTGGAATTTGTTACCGGAAACGAATCACGAGTTGATCGGTGCCAATTCTTACACGGTTCGGGGCTATCGTCGCTCGATTCAAAAAATGGAAGGATTTATTAATTTCCTGAAGCCCGAACGGGTGTTCTCGCAGTATCGGGGGGAACCGGACGACGAAACTTACCAGCGTTTGCTGGAAAATACCCGTAAAAATTTAGAAACGGCGAAATTGTACTTAGGCATCAAGCTGATTACGATCGCCGTTCTCGAAGCCCTCTCCTATCGACTCGGTCGCAACGTTCACATTTCGACGTTGATGGGCGAGTTTCCCGAACCCGGCGTTCGCACGCCCGCCCTAGAACAGTATCTTCCGCCCATCTCGATCGAACATCCGCCGCGTACCGCCTTAGAAGCTGAAGTTCTAGCCCTGTTGAGCAAAGGACGCACCCGCGAGTCGGCTTACGATTTGAAAAACTCTCCGGTGGCGACGTTCATTATTCGAGCGGTGGGCTTTGAATGCGTGACGGATTTGTTGGTAGCGGCGAAGGAGTTTTTAGCGGGTAAGCTGCCGTCTGAGGCGTTTCTCCAGCATAAGCTGTTACGGAACAGTCAGGTCGATATCGTCGAAACCCTATCGCGGGGCGTGGTGCGACTGGCGCAGAGTCGGGCTTTGATGTTCGATCTCGATCGCGATCGGGAAACCGACTCGATCGATCCGATTCGCGTTTGAGATCCCGGCCGACGTCGCTGCGGACTCCCCAAACGAGGCGATAACGGAGTCGGGACGACAGGCGAACGAAGGACGAAGAGACGCCAACCGTCAAGCGATCGCGGTCGATAACAAGCCGAGGAGGTGGGGCTTACCTCGAGAAAGGCGGAGGTTTCGACGCCTAATTGTCCCCTGGCCGGGATAAAATTTGCCAATGTGCTAGATCCGCATCGCTGACATCGACGATCTCGAATGACTAACACCGTTACCGTCACCGTTCCTGCTACCACGGCGAATTTGGGACCCGGATTCGATTGCTTGGGGGCGGCTTTGACCCTCTACAATACGTTTGAGTTTTCTCCCCTGAAGCCGAAGGCAGGGCAGTTACGCACCTTTGAGATCGCCGTTCGGGGCTTGGAATCCGAGCGCGTGACCACTGACGACAGTAATTTGGTTTATCGCGTTTTTGCCAAATTGTTCGAGAAGATCGATCGCCCGATTCCCCCTGTCCGTATCGAGATTTCTTTGGGAATTCCCCTAGCCCGTGGGTTGGGCAGTTCGGCAACGGCGATCGTCGGAGGGTCGATCGGAGCCAATCAGTTGGCTGGAAACCCCCTGAGCCGTCACGAGTTAATGCGTTTGGCGATTTCCATCGAAGGCCATCCCGATAACGTGGTTCCGGCTCTCTTAGGCGGCTGTCAGTTGGCAGCCAGTGACGATCTCGATTGGTCGGCTTGTGAGATTGCTTGGCATCCCGATGTGGTTCCCGTCGTCGCGATTCCCGAATTCGAGCTATCGACGGCCGAGGCGCGACGCGTCCTTCCCGATCTCTATTCCCGTAGCGACACGGTGTTTAACACATCACATTTGGGTCTTCTTGTCAAGGGATTAGAAACGGGAAATCGGAAATGGTTGACGGCGGGAATGCTCGATCGCGTCCACCAACCCTATCGCCAGAAACTCATTACTGGATACGCGGCCGTTCGCGCCGCAGCGATCGCCGCTGGAGCTTACGGGATGGCCATTAGCGGTGCCGGGCCGACCCTGTTGGCGTTAACCTCGAGAGATCGCGCCGATCGCGTTGTCGAAGCGATGAAAACCACCTGGGATGCAGCGGGAACGACGGCCTTCGTGCGATCGCTTCAAATCGATACGAAAGGCGCGAAACTCCAAATAAATTGAGAATTTCTAACTCGAAAATTCTCGAATCTCAACCATTCCAGAAACCGACGATAAGCTAGAGCTAGGGGAAATCTCAACAGAGGTAGCGCAAGAGCGCTCGCAAGCATCATGCAAATCTACTTGGATCACAGCGCGACGACACCCACGCGCCCGGAAGCGATCGCCGCGATGACCGAAGCATTGAACCACGCTTGGGGGAATCCCTCGAGCTTACATCATTGGGGTCAGACGGCCGCCACGACGATGGAAACCGCGAGAATTCAAGTGGCGGGGCTACTCAACGCCGAACCGGACGAGATTCTGTTTACCAGTGGCGGAACTGAGTCCAACAACTGGGTTCTGTCGGGAATCGCGCGTCAATACGAGACTCCCCAACATCTCATCGTCTCGAGCGTCGAACATCCGGCGGTGTCCGAACCGGCTCGCGAGTTAGAACGTCAGGGATGGCGCGTCACCTATTTACCGGTCGATCGCGCCGGACGAGTGAATCCGAGAGATTTGCAGGAAGCGTTACGCCCCGATACCGTGCTGGTGTCGGTCATTTACGGGCAAAGTGAAGTGGGAACGGTGCAACCGATTTGCGTCCTCGGAGATATCGCGAGATCGAACGGGGTACTGTTCCATACAGACGCCGTGCAAGTGGCGGGACGACTCCCGATCGACGTGCAACAACTTCCGGTGGATTTTCTGTCTCTCTCGAGTCACAAGCTGTACGGTCCGAAAGGGATCGGGGCGCTGTACCGGCGGTCTGGCGTCGAATTATTGCCCTTGTTGAGCGGTGGCGGTCAGGAAATGGGATTGCGATCGGGAACTCAGGCGGTTCCGAACATCGCTGGGTTTGGCGTGGCGGCGGAACTGGCGATGCAGGAGTTGGAAGCCGAAGCTCAACGGTTGACGCGACTGCGCGATCGCCTCTTCGATCGCCTGTCTTCAGTTCCCATGTTACGACCGACGGGCGATCGTACTCATCGACTCCCCCATCACGTCAGTTTGTGTTTGACGGATGCTGACGAACGCCTGACAGGGAAAGCGATCGTGCGTCAATTGAACCTCGCTGGAATCGCCATTAGTTCCGGTTCGGCTTGTCACAGTGGGAAACTCTCCCCGAGTCCCGTGTTGTCGGCAATGGGATACAGCGACACCTTAGCTAAACGGGGAATTCGTCTGACCCTCGGACGCAGTACCACCGAAGCCGATATCGACTGGACGGCGATGGCGTTGAAACAGATTTTAGAGCGATCGCGCTCGATGGTGGAGGCGGTGAGATAATGACTGTCTTTGCCGTTGACTGTAACTGTCTCCCCTTCTCCCCTATTCCTCACATTGAAAATTCGGACAACCCAACCCATCCGGCGGCGGGATTAATTCTCCTTCCATCGTCCAACCGCGATCGCTGGCCAAGCTATTGAGGGCGTCAATGCGGTTTTGCGTGAGGGGGTGGGTTTGAAAATACTCCGAAACCGTCAACACGCGGTTTGGAAACTGACTTTCGGTTTCCGCCAACCGCTCGAAAAAGTCGAGACTGTTACTGCCGTGGCCGTAAACGCGAACCACCGACTCCAACCCGTAAACATCGGCGGCGTATTCCTGCTTTCGACTATAGTTTAAGCTGTTGAGATTAATCGTTTGCAGGACGATATCCGGCGTTCCTGTCGTTCCCGAAGTACCGAAATCCAACACGATCGCTCCAAACAAAACCACGAGCGATCGCCCCATTCCTTTGAGGGCGTCTCGGGCCGATAAATGGCCGATTTCGTGAGCTAATACAAAAGCGAGTTCGTTTTCCGATTCGACTTCTTCTAAAAACGATGTGGTGACAAAAACGTGACCGCCCGCTAAAGCGGCGGCGTTGACGATGGGCGTGTCGATCAGATGTACGTCCAGCGGGATTTCTGCCATATCTCCCGGTTTCCGCAGCGTTTCGACTAAATCTTCCAGATAGGCGAGGCGAGCATCGCTTTCGATTTCCTCTCCGGCAAATTGAGCCGGAACGGTGGGGGCGAGGGCGTCACCAATTTCTTTTTCTCGGCGATCGCTAATCCGAGGTACGAACCAATCGACCGCTAGTCCTAAGCCGAAATATAAAACCAGCGTTATACCAACAACGGTCGCGATGAGATAACCGAAGTTGATTAGAGGATGAACTTTAGAAACGTTTACCTCTTCTGTGATTTCTTTTGGGGTGTATTTCATCAATCTTGATTTTTTGTTTTTACAGGTTTCAGAGTCTTTTTACAAAAAAAATCGGGTAATGTGAATTTTGTGTTCGACAAGCTGGGTTTGAAAACAGTCTTCACCACAGAGACACAGAGAACACAGAGAGGTTATTTTAGGGTTTAAAAAAATTATAATTGTCTATAAATTTGAAAATTTTAAGGGTTTAATTGTGAAAATATCTAAAAAGAATGCGTTGTTCGGGACTCTGAAGTTTTCAGATTTAAGGAAGGTATTACTCGTTGGCTAGGCTGGCACGTCTGGAGAATATTGCTATTACCTAATTTGGGAGAGTCGGAATACCTGACTTTCGATCGAGGCGTTTCTTAAAATGGGTGCATCTCACTATTCTAAAAATATGAGTCTGGGGTAGGTTGGACTTCGGCTTTGCTCAGTCCACGGGTGGAACGGAGTGGAACCCAACAGCAGCTAAATCGAGGACTCAAGTTTGCCTCCGATCGATTTACATTTTTGAGATGCACCTTTTAAAACACCCCGATATCGACAGTTTTAAAACTTAACGAATTCCCGTTCCGTAGGCAATGACTTCGATCGATACCGGCCCGGCTCTTCCTGACGCACCGCCTCCGATGGTAGACGTTTCGTAGCGCACGTTTAGGATTTCTCGTGCGCCCCATTGTATGGCTTGTTCTTTAACTCGAAGTAAGGCTTCGCGACGACCGCGATCGAGCAAACTTTCGTAAGCAATCACTCGACCTCCGATGAGGTTTCGTAACGTCATCACGAAAGTTTTGAAATAGTCTGAGGAAATGACCACAGCCCCAGAAAACAACATAGCATCTCGGGCGTCGGGAAGGGGTTGTTTGGCTCCAAAACTGGCGACGGGAAGAAAAACGGTTTCGCGCTCTCGTTTTTTGATGTCTTTATAATGGCGCTTTTCTGCTAGCACACCAAACACATATCCAATCCCCAACAGAACGAGGATAACGATTATTTCGTCCATAGCGATCGCAGTGGTGAAGATAGAGTTCGAACGATTTGCAGTGTGGTTCTAGCGAACCCGAACGGCGGTTCCGTAGGCGAACAGTTCCGCAGCACCTTGCGCGACTGAAGAGGTGGCAAAACGGACGTTAACGATGGCGTTCGCTCCCAGTTGTTTGGCTTGTAACACCATGCGATCGAGTGCTTCTTGTCGAGCTTCGTTGAGGAGATCGGTATAGCCTCTCAACTCTCCACCTACGATGTTTTTAAATCCTGCGGCAATGTCGCGACCGACGTTTTTCGCCCGTACTGTACTCCCTTGTACGATACCGTAATGTTCGATGACTTCTTTTCCGGGAACACCTTCAAGGGTTGTTAGAATCACGATCTAGATATCCTTTATCAGTAGTGAAACATTTTGGAAAAGCAAACCTCAAAAACGAGGAAATGCCGACTCGATCGTTGTTTTTAGAGACGTCGCGGACAACGTCTCTAAAGTCTAAAGCTCTATTGTTTGATACGGACTTACGCACTTCAGCATTAATCACACTAAATGTAGAGGTTGATGGGCATTGCCCACTCTACAAATGGTGTAAATGCGGTTGTTCTGGTTTGAGTTAGGGAACGTAGCCAGCGAGCTTAAATTTCAGCCAGCGATCGCTCGATTAACCGACGAGCAAGGGTTTGTACGCCGGTGTGACGGTAGTAGTCCGTACTCATGTCGAGAAAAGCGGCCAGATAGTCGAGGCGATCGTCGCTAAATTCGATAAAGCTCTGCAAGCGATTGCTGACCTTTTGAGGGGTCAAGTCGTGAGAGCTGACGAACTCGCTCATCCAACCCCGAACTGACTCGAAACTTTCTCCCATGAAGCCTAGCTTATGTTCGGCATTTTTCCCTGGAATTTCATCTTTAATTTTTTTGAACTCTTGATTGTCTTCGAGTTCGCTGGGGCTGAGCATTCCGAGACGTTCTCCGACGGCCTGGACGAAGTCGGGGCCCAGGGGAATCAACCCGTCGAAGCAGACTAACGCCGCCATCCGCATGAGGGATTCGCCGCTGTAGTCGCCGAGCGATCGCACGAAATCACCGATGCTATCGCCGGGAATTCCGTTAATTTTGCAAAAAGCGACGATTTCGACGACGAGTTTTAACGTCAAATCGATGGTTTGGGCTTTGTCGGCTTTGGGGGTGAGTTTGTTGAGAAATCCCAACAGCGGGACTTTTTCGCCGACTTTGTTGGCGAGCGCCGCCGTTCCGAGGGCGCTTCCGGCGCTGTCGATGGTATCGTACAGCCACAGGGCGGTTTGATAGCCTTGAGATTTGTCGTTGTAGAGGGCGATCGCGCGATCGC
>NZ_JAQNCQ010000182.1:0-44182 GCF_028368005.1 Geitlerinema sp. CS-897
ACGCTCAGATGGGGTAAGATGGTGATGGCTCATTGGTTCGATCTTCAATTAGGTAATTATTCATGAAAGATCGAAGTATAGCCGATGAGCCTTTATTCGTAAACCCACCGGTGTTGCATTTCATTTTTGAATCGGCGGAACGAAGAACAGTTGACTGAAAGATATACTTCTTGTTCGATCGCGACGCCGGTTAAAAATTGGCGATCTTCGCTGATATGGGGAAATTTGAGATGGTGTTCGGGAATTCCTCTCTGGAGTAATCGCTGGCGCACGAGTTCAAAACTTCCCGATGCTAAAACGCGCAAACGAGGCGGCGGTACCTGACTGCGACGTTTGAAAGCGTAAGAGGTGTGAATTTCTTGTAAGTGGCGATCGAACTGTTCGAGGAAGGCTTGGGGATCTTTCAAAGTTTGACCGGGTGATAGTTCGATATTGACTAAATAAGAGGGTGGCGTTTCGTTTTCTGAAAGGGTAATGCAAAAGTTGGTTAAAGCAATATCGAAGTCTTGCTGCAATTGTTTCATCACTTGTATGGCGTGGAATTCTGTCGTTTTCTCGCTCGTCGATGAGAGCAATCCTCCTCGGCGATGGCGAAATGTAATAACGGGGGTTTTGTGACAGAATCCCACCACTTCCACCACATCTCCGATGTCGTAGCGATATAAGCCGTTGTAGTTGGTAATGAGGATGCGATAGTGTTGTCCGATTTGGACTTCTTCGGCGAGGAGAGTCGTCGGTTGTTCGACGTTCCATTGGGAGGAAGGGACGAACTCAAAAAATCCCGATTCGATCGCGAGGATACTTCCGCTGTCGTTGAAGTCGCGGTAAATTCCGAAGGCTGTTTCGGAGGAAGAATAAATTCCGCCAAACACGGGGATGTCGCCAAAGTATTCGGGAAATCGCTGTAAGTAGAAATCGGAGGTTCCCCCCAACGCTGTCGTAACGAGGGAGAGATCCGGCCAGGCTAAAATCGGGGTGAGGCGTCCGGTGCGATCGCGAATTTGGCGGAGTTGGCGAGCGCGTTGGGGAGTCGGAGAGAGCTGACGTTCTAGGCGCGATCGCAAGTGGGGTTCGAGATTCAGCCAAGGGGCGATCGTACCGCGTTCTAAGTCGTCGATTAAGGAGTCAGCATAGGCTTCGAGATATTGTGCCAGTTGCAGTGCTAATACGGGAAAGTTCGCCCCGATAAAGCGGGTGTTGGGGTTGTTCAGAGCAAACAGCAGGCAAACGTAGTGACGTGCTAAGTTATCGCTGGGCGCGAGAGCGTCGTAAGGGTGGGCGAACAAGTGTCGTTCGAGAGCGTCGGCGTTTCGCAGGTGGTTCGCGCTGACGGGACCGTAAGGAATGCCTCCCTCGGTTTCGCCGAACCATTCCATCGCACTGGTAACTAGAATTTTCCCGAGCGATCGCCCGGTTGTCCGAAGGGCTTCGAGACCGAAACACAGTCCGGTACGATGGGCTTTGTTTCGCATTCGCTGCGATCTCGCGGTGACGGGAATGAGTTTTTTCTGACCCGTCGAACCGCTGGTCATGTTCATGTAGACGACGCGATCGCTGGTGAGGACGTTCGACTCGCCTCGGGCGATTTTTTCGGTGTACGGTTGATGGTCTCGGTAAGACAGAACCGGTACTCGCGCTAAAAACTCCTCGACGCTACGAATTTGGTTGAATTGATACCGACGACCGAATTCGGTGTTTTGGTGACGCCGCACCAGCGACAATAAAAACGCCCGTTGTACGCGGTTCGCCTGCTGGGTTTTTCGCAAAAACTGCCCCGTTATCGATCGCGCGTAGGGGCTGACGAGCGTTTGAAGAATACTGGACATAGACGTTGCTTCTGTCAGAACGAGGTAAAGGTAAACGGTAAAAGTTAGCGGTGGAACTTACTGCTGGCGAGTTGCAGCAAAGCGCTGGCAATGGCGATTTCGGCTGCGACGACAAAAACATCGGTATATCCGCTCTTCCAAATTCCCCCGAGGAGAATCGGCGCGAAAAACTGCCCCAGGGAGGCAAATCCCGTCCCCAACGCCAGCAGGGTCGATCGATTGTTCTCGGAGACGAGATCGAGGAGGAGGTTATACAGGTTAGGCATCACCAAACCGAAGCCGACACCGAAGCCGAACGCCGCCACCAGTGCCAGCCACAGGCTATCGACGACGGGAATCGTCGCCACGGTGAGCGCGATCGCTCCAAATCCCAACGCGACAGCCGCGATCGATCCGAACCGCCGCGCCACGGTATGGGTTCCGACAGCGGCGATAATGGCGGCACCGATGGCGCGAGTGGCTAAAATGATGCCGTTGGTGGGGGCATCGGCACCGATCGCCTCTTGGAAGTATTGCGGCGCGTAGGCGATGACGGTGTAGAACACGATGGAGGTGGCGGCGAGGTTGACGAACAGAACTAGCATTTTCCACTGCCGCAAATCTCGCCCCACGGAGGCAAGGGATACGTCGCCGAGAGTGCCGCCGTTGCTGCTGCGTTTGGGTTCTTTGACAATCCATAGGGTGGCGATCGCTACGGGAAGGGCGAGTCCGTAGAGGCTAAAGGCGTATTGCCAACCGATCGCGCCGAGTCCCCCTGCAATGAGGGGAACGACGGTCGTTGTCAGGGAAATGGCGCTGGTGGTGTATCCGATGAGGCGCGATCGCGTTTCGCCGTCGAACCAACTGGCCACCAATCCCAAACTTGCCGCTGAAATGCCGCCGTTGGCGACGCCGACGAGTCCCCGCACTACTAACAACGGCGTGAAGGTTCGTAGGAGTCCCCCCATCATTCCGAAGATGGCAAATCCGAGGAGGGACGAGACGAGAACGCGTCGTTTTCCGATGCGATCGGCCAGCAAGCCTAAAATCGGACTGGCGAGGGCGATGGTCAGTCTGGGAGCGCTCACTAGCAGTCCCGCCCAGCGAGGGTCGAGAGCGAGTCGGTCTACCATATCGGGAAACACCGGCGCGATCGCCGCTCCCGTTAGGGTGGTAATGCAAGCCGCCACCATCAATACGGCTAAAACGGGCTTTTGTTCGGGGGAAACTCCCGATGTTCTGGGTTTTTCTGGGGGTCGGACGCGATCGAGTTGGGTAGAATCCGGCATGGAGAGAGAGGGAGAGAGGGAGAGGGGGAGAGAGGGAGCGGTGCGTGACGATCGAGCGGTCTCACGTTCGCGGAAGTGGTGCGTAGCACTTTCGACACCCTATTTTTCAAGTGACGCACCCTACCACTCTTTTCTCTTCACTGAAAAGGATGCGATCGGGTATATTACCATTTAGTTATTAAAATTGCCGCCACGTTGCACCGTTTGGCATCAAAAGAACCCCAGTATCTTAACGATACGGGGGACTTGGTGCGTTTCGGGCCGGCTTCGACCCCTAAAAAATCTCTCCTACCTTGTCTTGACAAATCAGACTTTTTGTGTATTAAAGCCGAAGGAGAAGCGATCGCACTGGAGAAATTACAGGAATTTTGAAAAGCCTTCGGGGTATAAAATTAGTTCGTTCGATCGAAATTTTTCAATGTCGATCCACATGGCTTCTTTTTTGCGTTTTCCTTCTGAAAAAGGAATGCGATCGATGTCGTACAACTTCGGATCGACAAAATCGCAACGATATAGCTGAATGAGTTCGTGTCCCGTTTTTCCTTTATATTTAAAGATATTCTCGAGGCAGCCCAGATATTCAATATTTTGTAAATCGGCTTGAATTTCTTCTTGAAATTCTCGTTGTAGTGCGTCGATACTCAGTTCTCCAAAATCGACTCCACCCCCTAAAGCGCGATAGAATGTTTGCTTTTTTACGCGATCGAATCCTTCTCCTACAAACAATCGATCGCCGTCGCGAATTAATCCCAATGCTAAGACGCGAATCGAATTGGATTTACCCATGAAAACTGAAAGCGAACTGCAAGCTGAAAATACTTTTACGACTTACGCAATTTCAACGGAAATTTCGATACAGGTTCGGTCGGTGGACGTTATCCACCCGAGGTTCTCCGTTCCATCGTCGCGATCGATGCCGAACTGAGGTTAATTATAATCGGCAAATTGCGCTTCGTGAGACTCGGGAATCGGCCAGTCTTCGTTTTGTCCGCCGATAATCAACCGCTCGATCGAAACGTAATCGAGACTCAGTTGACGCAGTGAGTTCGCCAAAACATCGAGGGCGATCGCGTCGCTGGTTCCCAAATCGAACCAACACCGCCCCCAATTGGCACAATACTCGAACTCGCCCATATTGTGCATCAACGCCAACATGGAATCGTCCGCTACTCGCTCGCTATAGTCCATATAGCCGATTTCTAAGCCTTCTTCTTGCACTTGCAAGTTTTCGGCGTTGAACCCTCCCAGTTTTCCGATGAAAAACCACGAGTCGAAGAGTTCTTCAATATACTGCTGTTCCTGTGGCGACGGCGTGGTGCTGAATTCGATCCAAAACCAAACGTCGAAGGGATTGAATTCGCGAAACTGGACTTGCATACTTGACGGGCGCACGAGTTGAGCTTTCCTAGGATACCTCACGACGCCTCGGGTGCGTCACCGTTTTCCTCTACTTCCCGCTGGGCTTTGTTGCGTTCCCGTTCGATCTGACGGACTAAATCGTCGAGTAGTTGTTCTCGCATCGCCAAGGCGCGATCGAACCAGGCCAAACTTTCGGCGTGTTGACCTTTTTCGACGTAAATCTGACCTTTAAGATACATGACTTCCGGGTTGCTCGGTGTCAGTTCCAAGGTGCGATCGACGGCTTCCATCGCTTCGTCGAGACGCTCTAAATCGCGATATCCTACGGCTAACCCCCGTTGCGCCAAATATTCCGGAGCGGCGTGTTCTCGCAAGCGTTCGATGGGGCGATCGGGATTGGCGAAGGGAAGCGACACCGCTAACATCAAATCCATGTAGCCTTTGATGATGTTGAGTTCGGGATCGGTGGCGTCGATATCGGCGGCGCGATCGAGATGTTGAAAAACTAATTGCAACTTCTGTAATGCTTTGGGAACGCCACGCACCACCCCTTCTGTTTTGAGGATATACCCCCCTTCTAAAAAGTGACCCACCGCCAGATAAATATTCCCTCGCAGGGGATCGTTTTCCAGTAAAGCGTCAGCAGCGGCGAGAGTCGCGGCGGCGTACTCTTGAAATTCCGCCTCGAGTTCGTCGGGTTCTTTGAGGTAGAGTAGTGAGGCTTTCATCGCCGGAACGATGGGATCGTCGGCTTCGCTCTCGAGTGCGTCGTCGAGGTAGGCTTCTGCGTTGGGATAGTGGCTGTCTTTGAAAAACGCCTCGAACGCCTTTTCTGTTTTATCGCCGATGTCGTGGGGATTTTCGCTGCGAAACGGATCGCCTGCGATCGCCACAGACGCCAGCGAACTCACTGCCAGCATCAGCGCACTGGTTCCGCCGACGAGGAGCGATCGCACCGAAGCCGAGAGGCGATCGTCTCCGAAAATCCCTTGCGTCATCATGGTTTCAAGAACTCCCACAACTCCATTTCCGTCAGTATAGTTTACGGATTTCAGCCTTGACCACTGTGTAGCCGGGGAGAGGGGAAGATAGGTGAACTTCCTTGTCCCCCTTGTCTTTCCCTCATCACTCCCTAGAGGCCCCATCGCGACGGCCGAGTTCGTAGACACCACCGCTTATGCAGGCGATCGTGCCGATGCTGACTGCCCAACTGCGACCTAAGCCGATTTCGACACCATACTCGAACAAGCCGCCGACGAGGAGGAAGGGGACGATGCTGAACAGCGAGGCGTAGAAGGCGTTTTGGGCTTCGCGGCCGCGACGGGTGCGATCGAATTCTTTTTGGGAGGTGTAGAGCGATCGCTCGGCGAAGTTAAACCACTGCATCAGGCGATCGGCGACCCATTCGCCCACGGGGAAAAAGCCCAGATACAAGGCCAGCGACCACAATGTCGTTCCGGCGAGAGTGGTGGTATCGATCGCAATCTGGAAAGGGAATAATTCTGACAACATAGTAAATTCCTGAGAAACAGCGTCACGAAAGTTTGAAGTTTGGGTCTAAAAGTTAGAGTCTGAAATGGGTGTTTGAAATCGATCGCATCGAGCGATCGCCCCTTTAAAAAATATTAAAGAGAGTTTTGAACGATTGTAACGAAGATTAGAAACCTCGTTCTGTGACAGTTGGTACGAGGCGATCGCCGATCGCTCTCTCCCGAAATGCCAATCTTGACAAACCCTTAAAGGCAGGCTACAAAATCGGGGCAGATTCTCTCTTCACAAGTATTTTCACAACCTATGTCTCGGCTGTCTCGGTTAGATCGTGCGTTAGCGCCAACAGAACGACAATCTGTCGTGCGTTCCCTGGTTTCTCGCGTCGTCGGCCATCTCTCTCGGCGATCGAAGGCGATCGCTGCTTTTGCCCTTCTCAGCGGTCTCAGTGCGATCGTTTGGAACGGACGCCCAGAATCGGCGACGGCGACGAGTTGGACGACTACCCCTTCTTGGGCGGGGGCGTCTTTCCCCGTGGAAAACTTTCAAGCTTATACGTCTCCTTTTGGCTATCGCCCCTCCGCGACAGGTGGCGGCGGCTACGAGTTTCACTCGGGATTAGACATCGCCGCCCCAGAAGGCAGTTACGTGCGAAGCTGGTGGGCGGGTGTCGTGGTGGAAGTTATCGACGACGATCGCTGTGGCGTCGGTTTGGTGATTCAGTCGGGAGACTGGGAGCATATTTACTGTCACATGGGCGGACAAGTACAGCGACTTAACGGCCGGAAAACGTTGCTCGATCGCCGGGGCGGAATTCAAGTGATCGAAGGACAGGAACTTCCCGCCGCCGCCCGTATCGGACGTGTGGGAATGAGCGGACGCACCACCGGCCCTCATTTACATTGGGGAATGCGCTACGGCGATCGTTGGGTCGATCCGGCGTTGGTGTTGCGGGCGATGGTGGCGGAGGGGTGAACTGCTGTTGAGGCCGTTTAAAATACAGATCGAAGATTCGATCGAACCTCTCGGGAGACTCCATCATGAACGCGATCGCCGAAACCCGACAGCAACTTACTGAAGTCCTCTCCTGGCTGTTATTCCTCGTCGCCTTAGTCCCAGGGGGATTTATCGGCTATAAGTTCCGTAACAACGGCCTTTGGATTGCGGGGGGGTTACTGGCGGCTAGTTTTCTGATTCCCTTCCCCACGAAGGAAATCGCCATGTTGTCTCATCGCGGCTTCGCCAGTTTCGCGGTGGCGGCGGTGGTGGGATATGTCGTCTATCGCTGGCGGAATCGCGAAGCGGACGCCGAGTAATCGATGGGTTCGAGATCGATACAAACTGACCGGATTTTCGTTGGTGAGAATTGCTAGAGTGTGAAGAAATCCAGACAATACAGTACAGAGAAGCCATGAAGGGAATACTGCGCGGAATTGCGATCGCCGGTATTGTGACAACGTCCGCGTTTGGGGGAGGACTCCAGGCGCAGGAGGTGCGTTCTTTTGCAGCGTGGTGCGAGGAACGGGACAGCCTCGAACCCCAGACGCAAAAGACCATAGAAGTGATGTTGCGTCGTGCCGAAACCACGGATTGCGCGGCGGCGGAAACGCAATTACAGGAAACGACCGATCTCAACCTCAGCGCCCAAGGATTGACGGATTTACGCCCCTTAGCTTCCCTGACGCAGTTAACTCGGCTGGATTTGAGTTTAAACGAGTTGTCCGACCTGTCGCCCCTGTCGCGGTTGACGAATTTAGAAGAACTGCTGCTGAGTCACAACCAAATTTCCGATGTGAGTCCTCTGGCGACGTTGAACTTGCGGAAGTTGAATCTCGATCGAAATCAAATTGAGGATATTTCTGCCCTCGACGGTAAAATATCTCTGGAAGTTCTCTTTTTAAACGACAATCAAATCGAAAATGTCGAACCGTTGCGGGATTTGATTAATTTAAAAACGCTGTTTTTAAACAACAATAAAATCGCAAATATTGACCCTTTAAACAGGTCGATCGATTTACGAACGCTGTCCCTCAACGACAATGAAATTGAAGATATCACGCCGTTATTTCCGTTAACGAAAATGTACGAACTCCACCTCGACAACAACAAGATTGTCGAGTTACAGGGATTGCAGCAGATGGCATCCCTAAACGAATTGTATTTAAACGGCAACGATATCGTCGATATTTCACCGTTGGCTGCGTTAACGAATTTGACAGAGTTGTATATCCGAGATAACGAGATTCGTAATATACATATTTTGCCGCAAATGTCAAGTTTGAACTGGGTGGATTTTCAAAATAACGACATTTCCGATATTTCCCCGATTGCGACGATGAAAACCCTTGTTCGGGCGATTTTCGTGGAAAATCCAGTTGAATCGGGGACTTGTCCGATTAATCCCAGTTCGATTTGTCAGTTTGATGCAGAGAATAGTTAGGGCTTGCTGAATAAAGCGCGAACCCTTATGAAAAAGGGATTTTAAGGGAGTTGACTCGACAAAAATCTTCAGTTTTCGGCCTTGGTGGGGCAAAAATTCGGGAAAAAATATAGCAATCCTAAATGGTTTGCGGAAACAGATCGGCTGAAAACCCCATACCGCAATGATTCATATTGAAAACAATCCGCAAACGAAGTCATACTGCTATAGCGAGCCAGACGATCGTATTCTCCACCCTCCGATCCCCTGTTCCCTATTTTCTGTTCCCTGTTCCCTCCCCTCACTTTAAAATCTAATACTTTTTCAGCAAATCCTAATTAAGTGCAAGGCTTACGGATTTCGTAATTTTGGAAACTTTGAACTTAGAAGCCAGCTTTCTGTACTTTTTTCGGATTGATTTTGCACTTTAAGTTCGGAAGAGCCGTAATTCCTCAACGGTTTCTCAACTGCGTTTCCAGGGTTTCCACATCTTCAGCCAGAACGATCGCCAAGTGACCGATGACGGGTTCCATACCGTCTCGTTCCGTAATCTCAATCCAATAGCCAAAGCGATCGCCCTTCAACAACACCCCCCGATAAACGTCCTGCATCTCGCGTCCGGCGGGACTCACGTAGTCGTAAACCACCTCAGCATCTCGATAATCCCGGTAGACATCGAGATCGTAGATCGATCGCAACGTCGAAACCAGGCGATCGCGCGTCACCCCATTTTCATAATCGAGAACTTCCAGGCGTTCGCTGCGGATGTAGCGTCCTCCCACCACCAAATTCGAGTCTGTCGGTAACGTCTTCAAGGCGGTAAACGTAAACCGCTGACCCGGAATATCACTGCGACTGACGCGCAAACTCCCCTCGAGTCCCCGAGGTAACAGCGGATTGGTTTGAATCCAAGTTTGCACTTCTTCGACAGTTTGACCCGGAAGCGCCAAACTCGGCGAGGTTCCCACAAGAACCCCAGCGATCGATCCCAGTGCGAATTTCCAAACAGCCATCTCAGTTTCGGTTAAAAAACAACCGTAGGGACGTTACCGAAAACGTCCCTACCCAGAGCAAAATCGAAAGCCTGTCGTCACAACTACAGGAGTTCCGAACCGAATTCCGACTTACATCGCTTCGTCTTGCACGTCTTGTAAATCGAAGAGGAAGGGAATCGCAGGAGAGTCACCCCCCAACACTAGCACTTTCGGCATTTGTGCGCCGCCTTCGCGCCAGGCTTGAATCGTCTCCTTCTGCAACACCAAACGTCCCCCTTGAGATTTCAGGGTTTCCGCTAACAGTTTTTGCGCTTCTGCTTTCCCTCGGGCGCGGTTGATTTCCGCTTGGGCTTCTTGTTCGGCTTCTTGAGCGATGTAAACCGCCCGTCGCGCACGCTGTTCGGCGATTTGCTTCTCTTCAACGGCTTTGGCGAACTCCGTGGAGAAGTTCAAATCCACGACGCTGGTATCGAGAACGATAACGTCGTATTTCTCCAGTCGGCTTTGCAACGCGATGTCGAAATCCTTTTTCAGTTCGCTGCGCTGGGTGATACTTTCTTCTGCGGTGCGTTTGGCTGCGGCGATTTTAAACGCCTCTTGGGTTTGGGGGGCGATAACTTTCGAGACAATGTTGGCCAGGGTGCCTTGAGTGCGTCGCACCTCTACCACCTTAGCCGGATCGAGCCGGAAGTTAATCGCGAAGCGTCCTTTTAAGTCTTGTAAGTCTTTCGTCGAACTTTGGGCGGGAACTTCAAACTTCTGCACCGTTACGTCGTAGACATCGACTTTCGACACTAAAGGGGGTTTGAAGTGCAAGCCTTCGAGTAACGCGCCGTCTCTGGCTTTCCCCAGAATGCTGATGACGCCAGCTTCGCCGGGGGAAATGATGACGAAGGAACTAAATCCGATGAGGGCGATCGCGGCCAGGATGACGCCGATGAGTATCGATTGTATGTTCGGTGAGTTGGGTTGTGCGCTTTTCAAGGTTGCCTCTCCTTTCGGTGCGGTCGGTTTCCTTACTCAGGGTATCGCACGGTTTGAGAGTCGGTACAGCGTTAGGAGGAACCTTCGGTCTCTAGTTGCGCTGTCACCCAACGCCGAAATTCTCGAAATAGGGTGGTTTCTCCCACGGTTTGGCTTTGTTCTAATATTTCGGTAGCTTTGCTGGCGGGTAAGATGGGAAAGGCGATCGAGCGATCGATTTCGATATAGTTCCCGTCTTGCAGTTGCAGAAACGTCACTACACCGCGATCGCACCGCCAAATTTCGGGAACCCCCATCGCGCCGTAAATAGCTTCTCGATTCACGGAACTGCTGGTAACGTCTACTTCGATAATTAAGTCTGGCGGCGGATCGTTGGGGAGATCGATCGTGCGTTTTCCTTTAACCTGTTGCTCGTTCTGAATGTAGAAACCGGAATCGGGTTCCGAACCCCGTTCTAAATCTTTACGTTTGAGTGTTGTCGAACCTGCACTCAAGACTTCCCAATCGAGAACGTCTGCGAGGGAATCGATAAAATTCGTTTTGGATTTTCGTGTTCTAACAACGGGGTCATTATTTCTAAAAAGCCTCGATCGTAATGGAGGCGGATATTCCGTTGGTCTCCCAAGTCTGCTAACAAGCGATCGTAAGTATCCCAACTAACATTTTTCAGCAATACTCGACCTTCTAAATTCACTAGCGTTGTCGCGATCGTCATTTTCGCAATCCTCCCGTTTTCACGAAATTATACTCTAGGGATTTTCAAGCTAAAGCTTTTCCTATATTTTTTAAAACTTTGAGTACATTGTAAAGATCGTTTTCGGGATTGAGTAACGAAAAGAGGCGAAAATGGGCGTACTTAGGTGAGGCCGATCGAACCAACTTCAAAAAGAGAAAATCAGTTCCGTTACAAATCGCACCAAATATAGGGCGATCGTCGTTCGGACTTGCCATCATATACGTAAGTGCTTGTCCGATACCCACATTGACCGAAAAATCGCTCGATTTAGATTCCAATACCAACAACCAAAGTTGTTGTTGCAACACCAGCACGTCAATACGTCCGCGAATAATTTATTCCTCATCTTTTCCCTGTAACTCGATACTCGTTTCTGACTCAATGCGAAACGGTTCTCGATAAAATCCTGTCAAATCGAGCAAGGGTGACACGACAACCATCTTGACGCTATTTTCAAGCAGGGGCGGTTTTTGTAGCAAGCTGAGAAAATTGATTTTAACTCGATCTAAATCTTGCATTTCCCGCTCTATCAAAGGAATAGAGCCAACGGATAATTCGGTAAAAAAGTCCGGTTCTGTTGAGAGCGTCAAGCCATAGCGATCGCGCAGATCGACAACAGAAACGTGACGAGATTGCAGAACTGAAACCATTTTTAGTGCCTTCCACAATTAAATTTCAATAAATCTCTATTTACGAACAAATTTGCCGTTTTTAAGCCAGAATAAATGTTCTAATTTTTTGAACGAAATTCGTTTTATTTTGAAATGCTTTATTTTATCTCGTTTTTTGAAATGTGTCTATATGACGATTGTTATATCAGTGCTGTTTTTGCTTGTTTAAAATTTATGAAATTAACTCGATCTAGAATTCCAAATTAAACTATTTGAACTACAATAAAGATATTCTCTGTAGAATTTACCGAACGGCTATGACCATTGCAAAAGATAAATCAGCCGTCATCTACCCCGACAGCGACGGAAAACCCATGTCCGACAATACCAAACAATTTCGTTGGATTGTTACCATCAAAGAAAACCTAGAAATTCTCTTTGATGACCGTTCCGATGTCTTTGTCGCGGGTGATTTGCTGTGGTATCCCCAAGAAGGAAATAACCAATTATGCCAAGCCCCCGATATTATGGTGGCGTTCGGACGACCCAAAGGCGATCGCGGTTCCTACAAACAATGGGAAGAAGCAAATATCGCCCCGCAAGTGGTGTTTGAAATCCTCTCGCCGGGAAACACCCTCAAGGAAATGGCGAAAAAGCTGAAGTTTTACGAGACTTACGGCGTAGAAGAATATTATATCTTCGACCCCAATCGCATCGATTTTAGCGGTTGGTTGCGCTGCGAAGACGGAACCCTCGACGTAATCGATCGCCCGGAAAACTGGACGAGTCCCCGCCTCGGTATTCGCTTTGAACTCAAAGACGACAACTTAACGATTTACCGTCCCGACGGCGAGCGGTTTTTAACGCCGACGGAACTCTCGAAACAGGTGGAAGCCGAACGACAGCGAGCAGAAACCGAACGACAACGAGCAGAAACCGCAGAAGCCCGAGTTCGGGAATTAGAAACTCGTTTGCAGGAACTCGAACAAAATCGAAATCCTGAATCCTGACGTTAAAAATCCAGCCCGATCGCCCACAACCAGATCCCCGGACTCTCCAAGATTCCGAGGATCTTCACCAAAACCGATCGATTATTCCGTCTCCGTCGCGTCTACCGTTTGGGTGTTTTGAGAGCGATCGAGCTTGAACATCAACACCGACATCGGGGGCAAACACAAATCCAGGGAGTACGGACGATTGTGGAACGCCCACTCGTCCGTCCATTTACCGCCCAAATTCCCCATATTGCTACCGCCGAACTCGCCAGCGTCGCTGTTAAACAACTCCGTGTAAAACCCAGCCTCGGGAACCCCGACACGATAGTGGCTGTGAGGCTGCGGCGTGAAATTGCACACCGTCACAATAAAGTCCTCGGAAAACTTATCGCGACGAATAAACGAGACGACACTGTGGCTGTTGTCGTTGCAGTCGATCCACTCAAACCCCGGTTCCTCGAAATCCTGACTGTGTAAAGCCGACTCCCGCTTGTACAGAGCGTTGAGTTGGCTGACAAAGGCTTTCAGTTGTTTGTGGGGTTCGTACTGCAACAGATCCCAATCGAGATCGCCCCAAACGTTCCACTCACTCCACTGCCCGTACTCCATACTCATAAACAGCGTCTTCTTGCCGGGGTGGGCGAACATATAGCCGTACAAACAGCGCAAGTTGGCGAATTTCTGCCATTCGTCCCCCGGCACTTTCCCCAGCATATTGCTCTTACCGTGGACGATTTCATCGTGGGACAGCGCCAAAACGTAGTTTTCGCTGTGGTGATACCAAATGCTGAAGGTGACGTTGTTTTGGTGGAACTGGCGAAACCAGGGATCCATGCCGAAATAGTCCAGCATATCGTGCATCCAGCCCATGTTCCATTTGAGGTTGAAGCCTAACCCGCCGACGTAGGTGGGCCAAGACACCATCGGCCAGGCGGTGGACTCTTCGGCAATGGAGAGAACGCCGGGATAGTAGCTGAACAGCAGATGGTTGACTTGACGCAGGAAGTCCGCCGCTTCGACGTTCTCGCAACCGCCGTATTTGTTGGCAATCCACTCGCCATCTTCGCGATCGTAGTTCAGATACAACATCGAAGCCACGGCATCGACGCGAATGCCATCGATGTGGTATTTGTCGAACCAAAATAGGGCGTTCGCCACTAGGAAGTTCCGTACTTCGTTGCGGCCGTAGTTGAACACCAAGGTTCCCCAAGATTTATGTTCCCCCTGACGAGGATCGGCGTGTTCGTATAGGTGGGTTCCGTCGAAGAAGGCCAAACCGTGGCCGTCTTTGGGGAAGTGACCGGGAACCCAATCTACGACGACACCGATGCCGTTTTGGTGGCACTGGTCTACGAAGTACATGAAGTCTTCCGGGTTGCCGTAGCGGGAGGTGGCGGCGTAGTATCCCGTGACTTGGTAGCCCCAAGAGCCATCGAAGGGGTGTTCGGCAATAGGTAGCAGTTCGATGTGGGTAAAGCCGAGGTCTTTGACGTAGGGAATCAGACGGTCTGCTAGTTCTTTATAGGTTAAAAACCGCGCTCCCGGTTTGAGGTCGGCGACGGGAACGGGAGGCAGGGGGTTGCCCAGGTAGTCGGTTCCCGGTTCGTCGTAAGACGCATTGAGCCAAGATCCCAAATGGACTTCGTAGATCGAGACCGGGGACGTCATGGGGTCGGTGTTGCGCCGATGTTCCATCCATTGGCCATCGTTCCAGGTGTAGCTGTCCACGTCGGCGACGATGGAGGCGGTTTTGGGACGGACTTCTTGTTGGAAGCCGTAGGGGTCTGATTTTTCGTAGATGTGGCCGTCGAAGTTTTTGATTTCGTATTTGTAGTGTTCGCCGACGCCGATTTCGGGAATGAAGAGTTCCCACACGCCGTTCCCGCGTTTGGCCATTTGGTGTTTGCGACCGTCCCAGTGGTTGAAGTTCCCCAGGATGGAGACGTTGCGGGCGTTGGGGGCCCAGACGGCGAAGTAGACGCCTTTGATGCCGTTTTGTTGGATGGGGTGAGCGCCGAGTTTTTCGTAGATGCGGTGGTGGTTGCCTTCGGCGAACAGGTGAATGTCGAAGTCGGTGAGTTTGTGGGAGCGGAAGGCGTAGGGGTCGTAAATGACGCGCTCGTGACCGCCTTGTTTGAGACGAAGTTGGTAGTTGAAGGGGAAGGGGTCGGGGTCTTGTTTGTCTACAACGCGATCGAGTTGGCACTCGAAGAAGTGGGGATGGTGAACTGACTGCATGAGATAGCTTTCGCGTTCTTCGGGAAGCACGACCCAAGCGGCTTCGACGTCGGGAAGGTACGCTCGAACCACCCATACGGATTTACCGTTTCGCTCGACGGGGTGAGGGCCGAGAACGGAAAAGGGATCTTGGTGGCTGTTGTGAACGATGCGATCGATTTGCTCGGTGGCGATGGTTATAGACATGAAGCTACCCGTGTAATGTCTCGTCTGTATTTTTTTACGCGATTTTGTCGTTTTTTGTTATGAAGGCTCCGGTTGACGCCGCTGTTTTGGGAAATTTGAGGAAAATCGACGCCGATGCCCCTGCGGGAAACTATACCTGGAATCTTTACAGTTCGGAGCTAACGATTCAGGATTTAAGATAGCGCATCTTGCAACAAATCTTTACGTTTTACCGCGATCGCGCGATCGCGGTATCGTAGACGTTCAAAATGGGGTCACGGTGCGGATCAGTTTCAGCAGTCGCAGCAGAAAGATGTTGTATCGCACGTCCGAACTTAGCTGTGGCGGATCGTTGGGCTGCTGGAGTTCGGCTTGCAGTCGGGCGTACTCGGCAGGCGTCAGGGGTTCTCCGTCGATGGGCGATCGCGCCTCGAGTACGATTTCGGTGCGTAGGATTTCTTCGGGGGGATCGTCGGGAGGTGGCAGAGCGCGGGCGATCGCACTCCACGATAGGATCGCTGGAGCGATCGACATTGCCCAACAAACGGTTAGCTGCTTCATCGATGGCTTGGTAGGTCGCAACGGTTGAAACCGTCAACGCTCTCTCGGATTCGATTGCCACTTTCGATCGATTGTTGTATTGACAAAATAGAATATTTATGCTATGCAACCCGATCGAAAGAAGATGTTGAAGAGATCGAGGTCGGTCTGTATCGGCTTCGTCGCCAGTCTACTGGATTTCACCGTCGATTCGACGTTTTCGATTCAAGCTTTTTCGATCGAGCCGGTTTCTTCGAGTCCGGGGGGAAGCGGTTCGTCGCATTGCTGGTGAACTGCCACCAAACGCTCGAACAGCCAGGGGTAATTTTTGCGATAGTGAGGAATCAATGCCAGGGGACTGAGTAACCCCGCCGCTGCCAAATCCGCGACACTGAGGCGATCGCCGACGAGATACGGACGCTCTTTCGATCGACTTTCGAGATAAGACAGAGCTAAATTCAGGCGCTCGCGGGCGAGTTCCACCGCAGCCGGAGTAATGGAATACTGAAACCGCACCACGCGCACCAGCAATTGACTGAACCAGGACGAATCGATCGATTTTCCCTCCCCCGCCCGAAAATCGTAGTAAACAAAGCGCGTCGCCGTGCCGATGCTCTCGTCGAACCAATCTTCTAACATCCAGGCTTGGCGATCGATCGCCTCGTCGCCGAACGTCAACGGCGGATCGGGATAGCGAATTTCCAAAAACTTTAAGATTTGCGTCGAGTCACCGATGGCCTCCGGGGCGTCAGGATGCTGAGGGAGTAACGTGGGAACCGTCGTTAACCCCGTCAGCGGCTTGAGCTTTAACGTGTGAGCGCCGGGGGTTAAGTTGTCCACATCGTAGTCGAGGCGTTTGTAACCTAACGCCAGACGGATTTTACGGCAGTAGTGAGAGGTGCTGAATTGCAGTAACTGCATTCCCAAACCGGACAGTGAGAAAAGTGTTAGGAGCGAACGAAGACGCGATCGCGTCTCAGACGCCTGTTGCGTCGGTTGCTATCCCAAACGCAACAGATGCGCCAACCAACTATCGAGGTGAGTCAAATCGAGGCTTATTCGCCGGCCGGAGCCTCTTCCATACCCTCTTCAGCGGGAGCCTCTTCGGTCATACCCTCTTCAGCGGGAGCTTCTTCAGTCATACCCTCTTCAGCGGGAGCTTCTTCAGTCATACCCTCTTCAGCGGGAGCTTCTTCAGTCATACCCTCTTCAGCGGGAGCCTCTTCCATACCCTCTTCAGCAGGGGTTTCCGTGGTGGCGTCCTCGGGCGCCTCCGGTGCCGTGGTGTCGCCGCCAGTCGCACAAGCGCCGAGGGTCAACGTCATGCCGAGAAGAATAGCCGTGCTGAATGCTTTGAATTTCATGGTGATACCTCTGTCGGTGAAACACAAGTGAGATGGTTTACGTAAAACCGCGATATCGCGATAGTATTCGCGATCTTGTAATTTAACCTAAAGTTAACTCAAAAACTTAATTCAAAAATTTAACACAGTATCTAACGGCTCGATTCCGCAAAGGGGTCTCGTTCCTTGCAGGAAGCGGAAATCACAGTGCTAGGATGGTGAAGACTTCGATCGAGTCCGAAACGTCGCTGAAAACCCGTCGATTCAACGGAGATTCTGTTGCGATCGCCGGCTTTAACTTTATTTTCTCTCGTCTTGGTGGTGTTTATGACTTACGCACTTCGTTCTGCGTCTGTAGTGTCCGAGCGTCCGTCTGTCCGGTCGTCTCGGGTCGCTCCGCTCGATGCCGCCGGTCGATTTCAGCGATCGCGCCGTCGTCGGTCGAGTGCAACCCGAGTCGTTCCCCTAAAACCGCCCCTCCCCGCCGTCTCCGAAAAAATACAGAATTTGGGGCGAGTACGGCGCGTTACAGCAGCTCTCAGTGCGACCCTTGCGGCAACGACCCTAGCCCTCTACGGCAGCACGGTTTACACCCAACATCACTGGAATCGAGCGGCCAGCGATCTCGAGCGCCTGCGGGAGAACGAACGCCAACTGACCGTCGCAACTGAAGCCTTGCGACAGCACGTCTCGGAACTGACTGCCGAAGAAAACACGGGACTCGACACTTCGATCCGCGATCGGGCAGTTTACATCGAACCGGCGTCTCCGCGTCCTCCCGTTGCGGTTCCCCCACCCCTGGCCGAGCCGTCCGTCCCCTTTCCCAGCGCGTATTAATGGAGTGCGGAGGCAAGAGTGAAAGAGTTGAAAGCGCTTGACTGAGGAATCTTGTCGATGAGCGATCGCCGATCGAAATCGTCCCGCATCAAATCTCGCCGACCGGCCGAACGGTCGCGCGTTTCCCCTCCTCCCCAAAGGTCAGCGCGTTCGGCTTCTCGGGCAAGAAGACTCTGGGGGCGTCGTTGGTTTGAATTCCCGATCGTTCGCGACGCAGTGGCGACGCCGTCTCACCGACGAGTGACTATCGTTTGGGCGTTGCTCGTGGCCGCCGGTGCGGGATTGACCCTCAACCTACTCGGCTTACAACTGTTTCGAGCCTCGACCCTGCAAACTCTCGCCGGACAGCAACAACAGCGACTGCTAGCTGACTTCGTCCCTCGGCGTACGATCGTCGATCGCCAGGGAGTTGCCTTAGCCATCGATCGCCCGGTATACACTCTCTACGCCCATCCCCAACTCTTCGACGTCGCGTTGTCGGAGATGGCGCGATCGCTCTCGCCGGTATTGGGGCGATCGCCGCTCGACCTCGAAGCCGTTCTCGCCAGTTCCAACAGTGGCGTACGCGTGACGGACTTTCTCTCAGAAACCTCTGCCGAGCGCGTGTCTCGCCTGGGATTCGACGGCTTGGAACTGGTACGACACGCCGCTCGCTTGTATCCTCAGAACGAACTGGCCGCAGCAGTTGTCGGATACGTCAACTTCGACGGAGACGGCCAGGCGGGCATCGAATACAGCCAACAAGACCGCTTGCGCCGTCAGGTCGAGGTCGTCGGCGACACCGACGGAGAAAACGGCATTCTCGATCGCAGCGCCCCACCGTTCGTTCGACTCGATGACTTGGAATTACAGCTAACCCTGGACTCGCGCCTGCAACGGTCTGTCCGTCAAGCGTTAATCGCCCAAATGGAGCAGTTCGAGGCCAAACAGGGAACGGTCATCATCATGGACGCCCGAGACGGCTCGCTGCTGTGTTTGGTGTCCGAGCCGTCCTACAACCCCAATCGATACTACGAAACACCGGTCGAACGCTTTAAAAATTGGGCGTTGAGCGATTTATACGAGCCGGGATCGACTTTCAAGCCCATTAACGTGGCGATCGCCCTCGAAGCAGGAGCCATTCGCCCGACCGACACCTTTTACGACCCAGGGCAAATTTTCATCGATGGCTGGGAAATCGCCAACTACGACTACGAAAGTGCTGGCGGACGCGGCCAGGTGAGCGTGACGGAGATTTTGCGGGATTCGAGCAACGTCGGGATGGTTCGCATCGTCCAGCAGATGGACGCCTCGGACTATTACGACTGGCTCGAACGCATCGAACTCGGACGACCGACGGAAATCGATTTGCCCTTTGAAGCCTCCGGTCAGCTCAAATCCCGAGAGCAGTTCGTCGCCTCGCCAGTCGAAGCCGCCACGACCTCCTTCGGACAAGGATTTGCCATTACACCGATTCAGTTGGTGAAGTTATACGGCGCTCTGGCCAACCAGGGCTATCTCGTCACGCCTCACGTCGTTCGGGGATTGAGCGACCCCCGAGGCAAACTCCAGAAAGTCGCTTGGCAACCAGACCCCCAACGTATCTTTTCCTCCGAAACGGTGCGATCGGTCTTAGCCATGATGGAAGAAGCGATCGAGTCGGGAACCGGTCAGAACGCGAAAATTCCCGGTTATCGCATTTCTGGAAAAACGGGAACGGCTCAAAAAAGCCGTCAAGATGGAGGGGGCTATTCAGAGTCGGCGGTCGTGGCCAGCTTCGTCGCGGTATTCCCCACCGACGATCCCCGCTATGTGGTCTTCGTTGCCTTGGACGAACCGAGTCGCGGAAGCGGTGGTACGGCCGCCGCTCCTGTGGCACGAGAAGCGATGGAGATGACCATCGCCGTTGAGGACATACCACCGAGCGATCGAGATGGGGAGATGAGGTGATGGGGAGAGGGGGAGAGGGGGAGAAACGTTTACCTGTTAACGGTCTTCACTCTTCACTCTTGATTCTTCCCTGACAGACGCGCACCGACTCGTCCTCCGGTCATCTCATCATCCGGTCATCTCAAATTTGTGAAAGCCAAAGGAGAAAATAGGACTATGGTGCATCGCGTTCGCGTCGCCAAGGACAAGTCTGAATTCGTTCGGAGATCGGTCGCCGCCGAAGCCACGGGAGAAGCGATCTTTCAAACCTATGCCGATTTGCTGGCGTTTGCGGCAGCCCTGGGAATGAAACGACGGCAGAAATCGCCCGTTCGGGAGGTGTCGAACCGAGAACCCGCGCCGATTGCCTTGGAGGTCTTCGTATCGCGAGGTTACGATCGCCTGTTCAACCTGTTGGCTGCGGTGGAGACGGGCAATCCGACGCTGTTGTCCCCGACAGACACTAACGCGATCGCCGCTCGGGTGGCGTTATTTGAAGCTTACGCCAACGGCGGCTTGGAAATTTTACAAGAAGAGTTGCGGGGAGCGATCGATTACGGCGAACGCCTGCTGTTAGTCATGCTGATGGAACGGGACGCTGAAGACCCAAAGACCAACAGTTTCGATTTACCGAAATGGGGGTGAAGCATTTCGCCCCCTACTCGTTCGGCGTCTCCACTCCCACACCAAAACATCGGCCGACAGATCCTCTGAAAACCTGTCGGCCGATACTCACGTTGTCGAACTCGAAAAAAGCTCGCTACGAAACCCGAACTATTCAGCCCATTTTTCAGCCGTCAGTTCGGCCAAGTCCACCACGCGCTGGCTGTAACCCCATTCGTTGTCGTACCAAGCGACCACCTTAATCAAATCGCCGTCCATCACCAGCGTCAAACTCGCATCGACGATCGACGATTCGTTCGTACCGCGATAGTCGCAGGAGACGAGGGGTTCGTCGCTGTAACCCAAGATCCCTTTCATCGAGCCGTTGGCGGCTTCGTGCAGCACTTCGTTCAACTGCTCGGTGAACGTTTTCTTCTCCACTTGAGCCACAAAGTCTACGACCGAAACGTTAGGAGTCGGAACGCGCAAAGCAATACCGTTGAGTTTGCCTTTCATCTCGGGAATCACCAACGCCACCGCTTTCGCTGCACCCGTAGACGTCGGAACGATGTTAAGCGCAGCTGCCCGAGCGCGGCGAACGTCCCGGTGGCTCGCATCGAGCAAGCGTTGGTCGCCCGTGTAGCTGTGGGTGGTGGTCATCGTGCCTTTGATAATGCCGAAGTTATCGTGAAGCACTTTCACCACTGGGGCCAGACAGTTGGTCGTGCAACTGGCGTTACTGACGACCTTGTAATCTTCGTGCTTGTAGGTTTGGTGGTTGACACCCATCACGTAGGTTCCGATGCTGCCCCCTTTCCCCGGTGCCGTGATCAACACTTTTTTCGCACCGGCTTGCAGGTGTTTCGAGGCACCTTCTTCAGTGACGAACACCCCAGTCGATTCCACCACGAGATCGACTCCCCACTCTTTCCAGGGCAGGTTTAGGGGGTTGCGATCGCTAACGCACTTGATCGTTTTTCCGTTAACGGTGATGGAATTACTATCGGCACTGACTTCAGCGTCCAACTTACCCAGCATCGAGTCGTACTTGAGCAAGTGGGCGTTGGTTTTCGGATCGGACGTATCGTTGACGCCGACAACTTCTAATTGGCTGTTTTCTCTGGTCAACCAGCAACGCAGAAAGTTGCGTCCGATACGTCCAAAACCGTTAATTGCGACTCTAATCACCTTTTTACCTCCTAACAGCTTTTCGCCCGCGCTCCGTGACGGGCGCAACCCTTGGCTTGACTCGTTTGATTTCGGTTTTTTAACTTGCCCAACTCAGGGGGGGGCGACAGTCTTGTTCGGCATCGATCGCCCGCCGTGGTGCGAGGTCGATGGCCGAGAAAACGCCGAGTCCCTCAAGGAACTTACCACACTTACCGGCCGCCGACAGTCCGTCGGATGCCTGCGTGCGATCGGGCAAGCCTTGCCCTGGGGATTGGGATAACCTGGGTGGACGTCCTTCTCGAGCGAACTGGCAGAAAAATCCCACCGGCTCGATAAGGTTTCTGCTTCAGCGAGTGCAGCGACGGCGATCGAGCGTCCCGATCGCTTTGGGGATCGCGTGCGGCTCTCCACAGACGTTGGGGGCGCTCGGCCCCCGGTTTCGCCGAGTCCCGACGTACCTTGAGAACTGCATTAGACACTCAGTTCTCGGGGAAAGCGAGCGGCCAAACGGGTTTCTGACGAACACCGCAGTCCGAACGCACTCGCCTTGAGGCTTCAACGTTTTACCCACACAAGCTTTTCCGTATGGAACCCGCCGAACGCTGAGTTTTCAAGGTACGGCTCACTCCCAAAACACGCTCGGGAATTTGAGGAGTTTCAACGATCTCTGTCGAAAAATCCGATCGCGACCTGAAGAGGGGATCGAGATTCTCTACGCCGCGACTGACGGATAGGGGGCGACGGTCTGTGCCTGAAGACCCGTCAGCTCGATGGCGCTCGAGTTGCCGAACCCTTTTAGATCGGGGACGGTAGTGCCTCTCATCATATCGCAAAGACCGTCCGTTTCTCGATCGCTTCTCGGAGAATCTTATTGGCAACCGCCAGCAAAAACGCGTGGGGTCGCAACAGTTTTTCCAAGGAAGCGACGACGGATCGATCGCTGTTTTATCCGACGATCGCTAGTGCGATCGTGGCGTCGAACCGATCGGGGATCGTCGAAATCTTACCTCGTTTGCGGGAATTTTCTACAGCGAACTGTCGTAAAGTCGAAATGTTTTGAGGTAATCGGCCACCGCCGAGGGAACGAGTTTCTCGATGGAGTCTCCGACGCGACAGGCGCGGCGCACCTGGCTCGAGGAAATCGGCAGCGGCTCCCAATTCAAACCGTACCAACGCCACGTTAACTGTCGCTGTTGCAACTGTCGCGCCACGGCTTCAGTCGTCTGCCATGCCGCGCTCGAGTCACGGGGAGCGACGATCCACTCGCACCGTGCCACCAGAGTTTCGATCCCCACCCACCGGGGTAAAAAGCGAGCGGTATCGCTGCCGACGATCCAATACCACCGTTCGGCGAGATATCGTTGCTGCAACGCCCTCAACGTATCGACGGCGAAAGACGTTCGAGATCGTTCGGATTCGACGTCCGAAACGACGAATTCCGCGATCGAACCGATCGCGATCGAAACCATGTCCAACCGTCGATCGAAGGAGGCCACGACCCGATCGCCTTTATGCGGCGGACGGAACGTCGGCACCCAAACCACCACATCGAGATCGAACTGTTTTCGAGCCGCCTCAACTAACGCCAGATGACCGAAATGAACGGGATCGAAAGTGCCGCCAAACACGGCCAAATTTTCGACCCGATTTTCTGCTAAATTCCCTGCCAAATTCTCTGTCAAATTCCCTTTAGGGCGATCGCGCATCGCTCGCGCATCGCTCGAACGGCAAGTTTCGATCGGGTTTCACAGGTACGAAGCGATCGAATGCGAACCCCTTGCGCTAAACTTAATCGCGATAAACACCGCGATACGCGAACGGGGTGTTGTCTCGAAAGAGACGAGCCGCGATCTTCACCTGAAGTTGTATCGCAAAATAACAATACCTGATATGATATCGCGTGTTATCGGTACGGTGTGGTGTGTTAGGAGCGAAAATGCCGAATTCTGTTGATTTCAGCGGCAAGCCATTTCATTTCATCGGAATTGGTGGAGTTGGAATGTCAGCCCTGGCATATATCTTAGCGAAGCGCCAGCTTCCCGTTTACGGTTCGGATTTAAAATCCAATTCCCATACCCAACGATTGCAACAGCTTGGCGCTCATATTTTCTGGGAACAAAACGCGAACAATCTCGAATTTTTTCACGAAAACGTCCGAGCCGATCGCGCTTCCACCTTCTCGTCGAACGGTAATCCCCGTCGCAACGGTCGAGGACGACCCCAAAACGAAGAACTTCCCCAAGTCATCTGTTCGACCGCCATCGACTCGACGAACGCTGAATATCGGGCAGCCTTAGACCTCGGTTGTCCGATTTTTCATCGCTCGGACGTTTTGGCGGCTCTGATTCGCGACTACAAAAGTATCGCCGTCGCCGGAACTCACGGAAAAACGACCACCAGCAGCATGGTGGGTTTCCTATTACTGCACGCTGGCCTCGACCCCACCATCGTCGTGGGTGGAGAAGTCAAAGCCTGGGAAGGGAACGCTCGTCTCGGTCTCGGAGACTACCTCGTCGCCGAAGCCGACGAATCAGACGGTTCTCTCGTGAAGTTCGACGCCGCCATCGGCATCGTCACGAACATCGAACTCGATCACCCCGACCACTACCAAAGTCTCGACGAAGTCACCCAAATTTTCCGACAGTTTGCCGATCGCTGCCACCTCACCGTCGGGTGTATCGACTGTACGGTCGTCCGCGATCGCATCGCCCCCGACCTCACCTACAGCCTCGATCCCGACGCCAACGCCGATTACTTCGCCGATCGCATCGCGTTTTCGGCCGGCGGTGCCAGCGCCCGCATTTGGGAACGGGGACAGGTTCTCGGCACCCTCGAGTTGAAACTCCTCGGACGGCACAACCTCAGCAACGCCCTCGCTGCGATCGCCGTGGGACGCCATCTCGGCCTCGAGTTCGAGGCGATCGCGAACGCCCTCAAACAGTTTGAAGGGGCCCGGCGGCGGTTCGAGTTGCGCGGCACCATCGACGGCATTCGCTTTATCGACGACTACGCCCACCACCCCAGTGAAATTCAAGCTACGCTCTCGGCGGCGCGACTGCAAGCCGACAGCGACCCCGAAAAAATTCGCCGCGTCGTAGCCGTCTTTCAACCCCACCGCTACAGCCGCACCCAAACCTTTTTGACGGAATTCGCCCAGTCTTTCTCGGATGCGGACGTGGTCGTGGTCAGCGACGTTTACAGTGCCGGAGAAGCCGCCTTCGATCGCGCGATTTCGAGGCGCTTGGCCGACGCGCTGGCCGAGTGCCATCAGTGCGTCTACTACCGTCCCCAACTGCCCGAGTTAGCCGACTTTCTCGGCGATTTCCTCGAAACGGGAGACTTAGCGTTATTCTTAGGGGCAGGCGATCTCAATCAAATCGTGCCTCAAGTGATGGAAGAGTGCCGCCAAGCCGAACGCGATCGCCCCTCCGTACAGGTGCGTTCGGCATCGTCGTACCGTATATCTTGAACGATCGTGACGTTTTCTCAACCTAGATCTTCCCCTATCGTCATGACAGACGATCTCGATCGATCTCCGATTCGTCTCCTGGGATCTGAGGCTCCCATTTACCGACAGGTTTCGCTGACTCGCATGACGACCCTGCGCGTTGGCGGACCGGCTCAGTGGTACGTCACGCCCCGACACCTCGACGACTTGCACGCGGCGGTGAGTTGGGCCAGATCCGAAGGCTTTCCCGTCACGCTGTTAGGGGCGGGATCGAACCTCCTCATCGGCGATAAGGGAATTCCCGGCCTCGTCGTCAGTACCCGTTATCTACGCGAGACCGCCTTCGAGACCGACGGACGGGTACGAGTCGCCGCTGGGGTTCCGCTTCCCAAACTGGCCTGGCAAATCGCCGATCGCGGTTGGAGCGGCTTCGAGTGGGCGGTGGGAATTCCCGGAACGGTCGGCGGGGCGGTGGTGATGAACGCTGGCGCCCATCGCAGTTGTACGGCGGACGTGGTGGCTTCGGTGGAGGTGTTGTCTGCTGAAGGCAGCTTGGAGGTTCTCAAACTCGAAGACCTACAGTACGGCTATCGCCATTCGGTCTTGCAGGGCAGCGATCGCACGGTTCTCAGCGCCACGTTCGCCTTACGAGTCGGAGACGACCCCCTTCGCGTCAAAGCCCGCACGGAATCCCATCTCAAACAGCGCCACGCCAGCCAACCTTACCATCGTCCCAGTTGTGGCAGCGTCTTCCGCAATCCGACCCCCCAAGCCGCCGGTTGGCTCATCGAACAGTCGGGGCTGAAGGGATATACGGTCGGGGGGGCTTGTGTGGCTCAAGAACACGCCAATTTTATTTTGAATTGCGGACGCGCGACGGCCGACGATGTCGTCTCGGTCATCCGTCACGTGCGTCGAACGGTCTGCGATCGCTGGGACGTTTGGCTCGAACCGGAGGTCAAACTCCTCGGCGAATTTTCGCGCGACTACGACGATCTTTGGTGAGAAGGACGCTGAGGTGTCAAAATAGGGAGACGTATACGCTCTAAAGGTCGGCTCGGGTCGGACTCCTGTTGTGGTTGCAACGGATCGCTCGACTTGCAGGCTGGCTTGCGGATCGACTCGCAAATCAACTCGCAAATTAGTTATGGCAAAGGGACAAGGTTTTGGTTTCGGCCTCGGCAAAATGAAAGAACTGGCCGAGGCGTTCAAAAAAGCTCAAGAAGTCCAAGAAGGAGCGAAAAAGTTACAAGAAGACCTCGATAACATGGAAATCGAGGGAGAAGCTGGAGGTGGTTTGGTTAAAGTCGTCTTGAGCGGAAACCAGGAACCCCGTCGGGCAGAAATCTCGGAAGATGCCCTCGGCGAAGGGGCTGAAGTCGTCTCGCAACTGGTGACGGAAGCCATGCAAGACGCTTATCAAAAATCGACGGCGACGATGCGCGAAAAAATGGAAGAGCTGACGGGCGGATTGAATTTACCGGGCGTTTGATCCCGCGACCGGGTGCGGGGCGATCGCCGTGCTGAAATGCCCGTCGAACTGGTGAGATCGCATCGCGGCCGAGTCGATCTCTAGAAGGGAAAACGAAGACGAACTTATCGACCCGGAGTCGTTTTCCCTGCGAACTCGGCCCTCTGTCCCCATCCTCGAATCGCGATCCCTCGCGCTGTACCTTTCCTGCCCGAAGCATAACGATCCATTATAATTCCGATCGGAAGTACCAATGGTTCGTACCGTCGTAATGCTGAAGGGATCGATCTTACAAAAACTCGTTGACGGCCACCGTCAAGGAAAAACGAGCAAAACTCCTTTAAACTACGGAGTTTATTATAAAAATACTTTAATTGCGCTGTGTCACGCCCTCGAAGATAGTATTCTCGAATCGGAGTGCCAACCCATCGCGATCGCCGCGTTTCAACGGGGAAAATGGTATCTGCAAGAAGCCGATCGCTATGCGGAACTGGCAGACAAAGCGCGAGAGATCGCGATTATGGCCGTTCCCGAAACGGGATTTGCCGATCGCGTGGCGAGTCGAAAACCGAACGTCTCGTTCGTGGCCTTATCGCCAGACGATCCGGTCGCCCAAGAATGGCACTTAATGATTTTATCGCCGAGCTACACGGCCATGGTGATGTGTCAGGAACTCTTACCCGAAGACTACGGGGCGGAAGGCGTTCCTGACGTCGATGTCGAACGGAAGTTTTACGGATTCTGGACTTTCGAGCCAGAATTGGTTCTCGAAGCCGTGAAGTTGTCGATCGAGCATATCGGAACTCGCGATCGCTCGCTGCGAGACCGATTGGCCGATCGCGTCCGCGAGATCGAAGACGCCGCCGAGGGCGATCGAACCGAAGACTTGAGCGAGATCGTCTCGCGGGTTGTCAACTACCTCAAAGCCAGCCACAGCGATTTAGACGAACGGTTCGATTCGACGCCGTTTCCCCACCAACAGCAACTCGAACGCAACATCGTCTCCAACAAGCTGCAAGCGTTTCTCCGCATGGCGCAGCTCATCGACTTAACCGACACGGAAAACCCGATGGCTGCCACGGAAGTCTCGTCGCTGTGCGAGATGATGGGACAACTGCTCGGTCTCCAAGCGTGGCAAATCAAACGCTTGCGGTTGGCGGGATGGCTCCATCGCCTCGACTACTTACCCGGTAGCGATCCCGAGGAAATCCCGGCGAGCCAGGGAGAGGCCCCGAGCTGTCGGTTGCGGACGGGGGCGCAAGTGTTGCGGACGATGCCCCAACTGCGAGCGGTGGCGAAAATCGTCACCCACCAAACCGAACGCTGGGACGGTTCGGGACAACCGGCGGGACTCAGCTATGACAGCATTCCTCTCGAGTCGCGAATTCTCGGGTTAATGGCGTATTTCCAAGGACGAACGACGCAGCTATCTCGGACGTGCCGTCGCGAAGAAGCCCTGTCCACCGCCCTGTCCGACTGCCAGGAGAACAGCGGTTTTCGGTGGGATCCCAAACTGGTCGAAACCTTAGCATTGCTGGTGTTAGCCTTGCAACAGGGTATGGCACTGCCGACGGAATCCTTCAAGATCGCCTCGGGAATGTGGCTGCTCGACCGTCACGACGACTCGATTGGCTCGCTAGAACCCAGCCAGTACCGAGGATGAGGAGAGCCGGTGTCTGCGTCTCCCTCGTTGTTCGCGTTCCGGCAATCCTTCCCGCTTCACTGTAAATTCCCCAGCTCGTCAGTCACTGCAACTTTTCATATGAAAGATCTCGAAATTCTGCGATCGCGACAGTTCGACCACCTACGCGGCGTCGATCTCGAAGACCAAAATCTCTCGGGTTTCGACTTGCGAGGTGTCGATCTCGCCGGTGCCAATCTCGTCGGTGCTAACCTGTCTTGCAGTCAGCTCGAAACCACGCGTCTCGACGGCGCCAATCTCCTCGGAGCGTCGTTAGATCGGGCAGACGCCCGCGCGACCTTTTTAGGGGCAAACTTAATGCAAGCTAATTTGAGCGAAGCGGACTTGCGGGGAAGCAACCTGCGCGGAGCGAACTTGATGGGGGCGAGGCTGCAACAAGCGGTTCTCAACGGCGCGTTTTTAAGTGGCGCGAACCTGATGGGAGTCGATTTGCAGGGGGTCGATTTACGCGGTGCGGACTTGCGGGGTGCGAACCTGTCGGGGGCGAACCTGTCGGGGGCCGATCTCGCCGAGGCGGACTTGAAAGGGGCGCTGCTCGCGGAAGCCAACCTCGAGGAAGCGAACCTATCGGGTGCGGACTTGCGGGGTGCGAACCTATCGGGTGCGAACCTGCTGTGTGCCGAGGTGGACAATGCGACGTTCGAGGGAACTCTGTTAACGGGGTCTTGTCTGACGGGAACCTGGCTCGACGCTCGAACGTAAACGACTCGGTTTTTTGTTGACAAAATGCTGATGTTGTGGTAAAGAGATGACGGTAAACGAACAGCATGGCGATCGCGACTTGTGGCTGTCTGCCACCCTCTCGACCCTCCGAGACGGCGTTATCGTAACCGATCGCACGGGAACCGCGATCGCGTTCAACCCCGTTGCCGAACGGCTCACCGGACGGACTGCCGAATCCGCCATCGGCCGACCGCTCGAAGACATTTTGCAGTTGACGAGCCAGAAAACGTACCGACCCGTCGAACTGTCCGCCACTACCCTCGCGTCTGGGGATTCCCCTCGCCATTTCAGCAACCTCCTCTCGATCGCCGACGACGGTAAGTCCGTGTCCGTCGATTGCACCGCGACGGCTGTTGGGGAAACGGGAGAATCCCCGAGAGGATGGGCGATCGCCCTACACGACCTCAGCGAACGACACTTTGCCCAACTCGCCTTGGAAGCCAACGAAACTCGCTTTCGCTGCATCTTCGATCGCGCCTTCAACTTCATCTGGCTGTTAATGCCCGACGGAACCGTCGCCGAAGCGAACCAGCGCGTCTTAGACTTCGCCAACCTCTCCGTCGTCGAAGTTCTCGGAGATCGCTTTTGGGAAGCCCGGTGGTGGAATCTCGAAGACGCCGCGAAAGACCGAGTCCGTGAAGCCGTTCGACAGGCGGCAGGCGGCAAGATCGCCCGCTTAGAACTCGACTTTACCCATCCGCGATCGGGCGAACCCCTCACCCTCGCCTTATCCGTGACTCCCGTATCTTGGGAACGCGATCTCACCATCTTACTGGTCGTCGAAGGTCAAGACATCAGCGATCGCAGGCGCAGCCAACAGCAACTCCAACACATCAACCGAGAACTCGAAACCCAAGTTCGAGAGCGCACCCGACAACTGCAAGAAACGATCGACCGCCTCGAAACCGAAATCGCCCGTCGCCAGCGCACCGACACCGCTCTGACCAACCTCGTCGCCGGAACCGCCGCCGTCACCGGAAGCGACTTTTTCCCCGCCCTCGTCCGCCATATCGCCATCGCGCTCGACGTGCAGAGCGTCTTCGTCTCCCAACTCCAAGGCGATCGCCTGCACGCTCTAGCCGTCTGGTGCGACGGAAAACTCCAACATAACGTCATCTCCCCCATCCAAGGAACCCCCAGTCAGATCGCTCTCGAAGCCGGATCTTGCTGCTACCCCTCTGGCGTGCGCCGAGCCTTTCCCCACGACTCGGACTTAGCCTGTTGCGACGCCGAAAGCTACCTCGGTGTGTGTCTGCAAGACGGCCAGGGCAACCCCATCGGCTATCTCTGCGCCATCGACGATCGCCCCTGCGACGATCCCGACTACAACCTCTCGATTTTACGAGTGTTCGCAGCCCGAGCGGCTGCCGAACTCGAACGGGTGCGGGCGATCGACGCCCTTCGAGACAGCGAACAGCGATTTCGCAACCTCGTCGAAGCCAGTAGCGATTGGGTCTGGGAATCCGATCGCCGAGGAAAATTCATCTACGCCAGTCCCCAAGTGCGGGAGATCCTCGGACTCGACCCTCAAGAGCTGTGCGATCGCTATCCTTGGGACTTCATGAACGTCCAAGACGCCCAACGGGGTCGCGAGGCGTTCTTACGAGCCGCAGCCGACCGCCAACCCTTTCGCAATCAAGAATATATCTTTTACCACGCTAAAACGGGCAACGAAGTCATCGTCGAAGCCAGCGGCGTTCCCATCCTCGACGCGGAAGGATGCTTGCAGGGATATCGCGGTATCGGCCGGGACGCCACCGATCGCCGACAGGCCGACGAACGCCTCCGCAGCAGTTACGCCACTAACCGCGCCCTCATCGACGCCTTGCCCGATTTACTGTTCCGCATCCGGCGAGATGGCGTGTTCGTCAACTATCACAGTCCACCCGACGGGTTGCTGTGGATGTCTCCCAACGACTTTCTCGGCAAACACGTCAGTCAAATTTTGCCTTCAGAAGTAGCGACATTGACCCTCGACGCTATCGAACGGGCTTTAACTACGCGATCGCTCCAGTCCTTCGAGTACCGAATGCCCATCGGCGATCGACTGCGATACTGGGAAGCCCGCGTGACCGCCAGTGCTGCCAACGAAACCATCGCCATCGTGCGGGACATCACCGACGCCAAACGAGCCGAACTGGAACTGCGACAGTCTCAAGCCTTTCTGCGACTGGTGATCGACAACATTCCTCAAGCTATTTTCTGGCAAGACCGCGATACCGTCTATCGCGGCTGCAACCAAACGTTCGCCCGAGACAAAGGCGCGGCCAGCCCTGAAGACCTCATCGGAAAGCGCGATCGCGACCTCCCCGACTATTGTGCCGACATCGAAGGGTGCGGCGTTTGCCACCAACGGGCGATGGACGGCGATGCCCCCGAATACCACGCGATCGAAGAAATTCGCCGTCCCGACGGCCGGATAGCGTGGTTAGATACCAGCCGCATACCCCTACACGATCCCGACGGGAACGTTATCGGCATTCTCGTCACCTACGAAGATATTACCGAACGCCGCCGTACCGAAGCTCGACTGCGACAGCAAGGAAAAGCAATGGATGCCGCCCGAGACGGTATCGCGATTCTCAACGCTGAGGAATGCTACGTTTACCTCAACCCCGCTCATCTCCAAGTTTACGGTTACGATCGCCCCGAGGAACTCCTCGGCCGGAGTTGGAGCGTCCTCTACCGAGACGACGAACGGCAGCGTTTGCAGCAAGAGGCGCTGCCCCAACTGCGAGAACGGGGAGAATGGCGCGGCGAGGTTCGGGGGTTGCGGCGCGACGGGACGACGTATCCTCAAGATGTGTCGCTCACGACACTCGACGATGGGGGAACGATCTGCATCGTGCGGGATGCCAGCGATCGCAAACGGGCAGAGGAAGCGCTGCGAGAGTCCCAGCAACGGTTGCAAGCGATCCTCGACAACACGACCTCTGTGGTCTATCTCAAGGATCTGCAAGGGCGATATCTCCTGGTGAACTCTCGCTTTTCGGAACTGTTCGAGATCGAACCCGAACGCGCGATCGGACGTACGGATTTCGAGCTGATCGATCGCGACATCGCTCAGTCGTTTCGGAACAACGATCTCGAGGTTCTCGAAGCGGGAACCCCTGGGGAATTTGAAGAATGCGTTCCTTTGGACGATCGAACCCGAACGTATCTCTCGATTAAATTTCCCCTCAAAGACGATGGCGGACGTCCCTACGCCGTTGGCGGTATTTCGACAGACATCAGCGATCGCAAACAGGCCGAACAGCAACTACGGGAGAATCAACGCTTTATTCGACGCGTGGCCGATGCGATTCCCGACCTTCTCTATATCTACGATCTCCAGCAAGGACGTAACGTTTACGTCAACCAGGAAATTCAGGTGCTTTTGGGGTATTCTCTCGAAGATATCGCTGCCATGGGGAACGGGTTTTTATCTCGACTCATCCATCCCGACGATTGGGAGCGAGTCCAGCAGAGGTTGAGTCGCTTCGATCGCATCGACGACGCGACCGTTCTCGAAATCGAATATCGCATCCGTCACGCGAACGGTCAATGGCGGTGGGTACTCAGTCGCGAGGCGGTGTTTTCTCGCACGGACGACGGAAAACCGACGCAGCTTATCGGAGTGTGTAGCGATATTAGCGATCGCAAGCAAACTGAAGAACGCTTGCGCCTCAACGAACGGGCGATCGAAGCTAGCAGTAACGGCATCGTCATCGTAGACGCCCAAAAACCGGATTATCCACTCATTTACGTCAACCCAGCCTTCGAGCAGATTACGGGGTATACGGCCGAGGAGGTGTTGGGACACAACTGTCGGTTTTTACAGGGGCGCGATCGCCACCAAGTCGAAATCGACAACCTCCGCAACGCCTTAAAGCGTCAGGGCAGTTGTACGGTCGTTCTTCGCAACTATCGCAAAGACGGCCGGATGTTTTGGAACGAAGTATCGATTTCTCCGATTTACGACGCCGAAAACGCGGTCACGCACTATCTGGGGATTCAAAACGATATCACCGAAGCCAAATTTGCGGAGTTAGATCGACATTTGGCTCAGAAGCGACTGGAATACCTCCTCGTTTCTAGTCCGGGCGTGATTTATAGTTGCAAAGCCGAGGGCAACTTTGCGGCGACGTATATGAGCGACAACGTCGAATCTCTGACGGGATACCCGGCCGAGCGGTTTGTTATCGAACCGCATTTTTGGGGGAGTTGCATTCATCCCGACGATCGCGATCGCGTATTCGAGAACTTGAAGCACGTCTTCGAGACAGATTGTTACAACCACGAGTATCGCTTTTTGTTCGACGATGGATGCTATCACTGGGTTTACGATCAGTTGAAATTGATTCGCGACGAGGCGGGAAATCCCGTCGAAATTTTGGGATATTGGACTGATATCAGCGATCGCAAACAGGCTGAAACCGAGTTGCAACAAGCGAAAGACCGACTGCAAGCCGTGTTGGACGCCGTACCGGGTCTCGTGTCGTGGATGGGCTTCGATCGCAACGAAGGCCGGGCGTATTATTTCGGTGTCAACCAACATTTAGCGAATACCTACGATTTACCGACCGAAACCTTTATCGGCCGTCCCGTCGGTTTTCAAGACCGACAGTCTGAATTTTCTCGATGGATCGATCGCTTTTTTCAACTGAGTGACAGTCAACTGTCTTGTGAAGTGACTTCGACTGTTCGCGGTCGAGTTCGTACCTATTTAATGGTGGCAAAAAAGTACGATCGCGGTCGTTCGGCAGTATCAGTTGGTATTGATATTAGCGAACTCAAGCAAGCGGAATCCGAACTGAAAACCTCTTTGCAAGACAAAGAATTGCTGCTTAAAGAAGTGCATCATCGAGTTAAAAATAACCTACAAGTTATTTCAAGTATTTTTTCATTGCAGTCACAATTTAGTCAAGATAAGGGTATTCTTTCGATTCTAGAAGAAAGTCAAAATAGAATCCGAAGCATGGCTTTAATCCACGAAAAACTTTATCAATCTAATGGTTTTTCTAAGATTGATTTTGCCGATTACGTCCAAAACTTAGTTCATGCGTTGTTTTCCTCATACAATGTGAGTTTTAACTACGTTCGGCTCGAAACGAGCGTCGAGCCAATTTCGCTAAACCTCGATACAGCTATTCCTTGCGGATTGCTCGTTAACGAACTGATTTCCAACTCTTTAAAACATGGATTTCCTGAAGGGCGATCGGGTAAAATTGCCCTAGAGTTCCGAAGGTTCGATCGCGACGATCGACTAATGCTCAGAGTCAGCGATACGGGCGTAGGATTCCCCGAAAATTTAGACATCGCGCGAACGACCTCCTTGGGACTGCGTCTAGTGCGATCGCTGACGCGCCAGCTTCGAGGCAAACTAGAGATGTACAACAGAAATGGAGCCGTCTTTCAGGTGACGTTTTCTCCACTTCGAGACCGCACGCGAGGTTGACCCGACGTTATGTCTGAGATTCGCATTCTCATCGTCGAGGACGAAGCGATCGTCGCAGACGATATCGCCTACCGGTTAGAAAATTTGGGATACGAGATCGCAGACATTGTGGCGTCGGGAGAAGAAGCGATCGAATCCGCCACGGACTACCTCCCAGACTTGGTTTTGATGGACATTATGTTACAGGGAGAGATCGACGGTATCGAAGCCGCTCGTACCATCCGAGAACGCCTCGAGCTTCCGGTGGTGTACCTAACGGCTAACGCCGATCGCGCCACCCTCGAGCGAGCGAAGGTCAGCGTTCCCCTCGGTTACGTCCTCAAACCCTTTAAAGACCGAGAGTTGCAGGTTACGATCGAAATTGCCCTGACGCGCCACCACGCCGAACGCGAGCTTCAGCAAGCGTTAGAAAACACCCGCCAACAACAACGAGCGGCGGAAGAAAACAGCGATCTCAAAACTCAGTATTTGTCGATGACGTCCCACGAATTTCGCACGCCGCTAACTGTGATTCAATCGTCGGCAGAACTGTTAGAGCATTTTGGCGATGTTTGGTCGGACGAGAAAAAACAAAAGTACATTCAGCGCATTCTCTCGAGTACGGCCAGCATGAACCAACTGCTCGAAGACGTGCTGACGTTCGGTCGAGTCGAATCGGGAAAAGTTCCGTTTCAGCGGACTTCGGTAGATGTCGAGACGTTTTGTCGGGATTTAGTCGATGCGATCGCCTTTGGGGCCGGACAGGGTTATTCGATCGAATATTCAGTTCGAGGTACGCCCCAACCCGCACATCTCGACGAGAAACTGCTGTGGCACTTACTGAACAACCTACTCTCGAACGCTGTTAAATATTCCCCAGATGGGGGAGTCGTCACCTTTACCGTTTCTTTCGAGAGCGATCGCGTTTGCTTTCAAGTGAGCGATTCGGGAATCGGTATCGCCCCCGAGGAGCAACATCGCCTCTTCGAGCCGTTTCACCGGGCTAAAAACGTTGGAAAAATCCCCGGAACGGGGTTGGGATTGGCGATCGTCAAGCGATCGGTGGACATACATGGCGGTTCGATTTCCGTCAGCAGCCAAGAAGGAAAGGGAACGACGTTTACCGTGGTGTTACCGTTGGGAGAGGAGGAAAAGCGGGGATGAGGGGATGATGAGAGTATTAATACTAATATTACTTTTAATTTTAGGCTTATCGGGAACGGCGGTCAACGCAGCAGATTTGGACAACGGCGAAGCGATTTTCGATCGGTATTGCGTGGGATGCCACGTTAACGGTGGTAATATTATCCGTCGGGGAAAAACGCTGAAACAACGGACTTTGCGGCGTTACGGACGGGATACGCCCGAAGCGATCGCCGAACTGGTCAAAAACGGTAAAAATAATATGTCTGCCTACGGCGATCGCCTCAGCGACGAAGAAATTGCAGACGTGACAGCTTACGTCCTCGATCGCGCTGCGAACAACTGGCGATCGAGATAAGTTCGACGAACGAAGTTAGAAACGTCTTATTTTTTAGGCTTCGATTTCGGTCGTTGTAACTTCTGCTCGTCCTCGATCGCGCCGTTGGACATGACGAGGCCGCTACCGAGAAGCAGTGCGGCGGCAAATCCCACGACTACCCAATCCATCCATGCCGGAATTTCCATAGTTTTCTAATTTTTGCTTATCTGCGTTTGTCGATTGGATTCGAGCTTAACGCACTTTGCCTGAGCTGTCAGAGGGCGTTTGACATCCTCTCCCCTTTTACAGCGAACAGTGTTTCAGTCACCAGTCACCAGTGAGGAGATAAGGAGAAACTGTTACCTGTCTTCCCTCTTCCCTCTTCCCTCTTCCCTGAAAAAGCTCCTCCTCTCCCTTGCGCCCCGAAGAAGTCCGCTAAACAAGATACAATTATAGGAGACTTAAAAAAAGTTTACGGTTTTCAAAGTAGGACAGTCGATACATCCGTGGAATCGTCTCAACCCAACGCATCCAGCTCGTTTCAGTTCGACTCGATCGAATCCGCCCTGGCCGACTTACGGGCGGGAAAATGTATCGTCGTCGTGGACGACGAAAATCGCGAAAATGAAGGAGACGTCATCTGTTCGGCACAGTTCGTCACCGCAGAGACTATCAACTTCATGGCGGTCGAAGCCCGAGGGTTAATCTGCCTGGCCATGACGGGAGAGCGTCTCGACGAACTCGACCTTCCCCTGATGGTGACGCGCAATACCGCTGCCGACCAAACCGCCTTTACCGTCAGCATCGACGGCGCCCTCCACCTCGGCGTTACGACGGGCATTTCCGCAGAAGATCGGGCGCGAACGATTTTAGCGACGACCGACCCGAATACCAAACCCGAAGATTTGCGCCGTCCCGGTCATATTTTTCCCCTACGGGCGAAAAAGGGCGGCGTTCTCAAACGGGCGGGACATACTGAAGCTGGCGTCGATCTATCGCGTTTGGCGGGGCTATATCCGGCCGGGGTCATTTGCGAAATCCAAAACCCCGACGGGACGATGGCGAGGTTGCCCGAACTCATCGAGTACGCGGACAAACACGATCTCAAACTGATTAGCATTGCTGATTTAATTAGCTATCGCCTGCAAAACGAACGGTTCGTGACCCGAGAAACTGTTGCGGCGTTACCCTCCCAGTTCGGGAACTTTCAGATTTACGCCTATCGTAACGCGATGGACGATACCGAACACGTGGCGATCGTCAAAGGCGATCCGGGGACGTTCGGCGATCGCCCGGTATTGGTGCGCGTTCACTCCGAATGCTTGACCGGGGATGCCCTAGGATCGCTGCGGTGCGACTGTCGGATGCAGTTACAAGCGGCGCTGAAGACCATCGAACAACACGGTGAAGGGGTGGTGTTGTACCTGCGCCAAGAGGGGCGCGGGATCGGCTTGCTGAACAAGCTCAAAGCCTATTCGCTGCAAGATATGGGCTTAGACACCGTCGAAGCCAACGAACGACTGGGATTTCCCCCCGACTTACGCAACTACGGTGTGGGGGCGCAAATGCTCAACGATTTGGGCGTGCGTAAAATTCGCTTACTGACAAACAATCCGCGTAAAATTGCTGGGTTGCGGGGTTACGGTATCGAAGTCGTCGATCGCGTTCCCTTACTGATCGAAGCCACCGATTATAACTCCGTTTATTTGGCCACGAAGGCGAAAAAACTCGGTCATATGCTGTTGCAGACGTATCTGGCGACCGTGGCGATGCACTTGCACGAGGAAGATCCTTTAACCGCCGATGGGCGATCGCAGTTGTTAGAAAACCTGCGAGAACTCGCCCGAGACCAACACTTACTCGTGCAAGAAGAAACCCGCCCCGTGACCGTGGCCTTGTTCGGACAACCGACAATTACGTTTCACATCGGCTTCGACCAACCCAACCTTGCCAAAGCCGATTGGTACGAAGATTGTAGCCATCCCTATGTCAAAGCCACAGCCGAGATTTTAGATCGCTTGGCCACTTGGGAACGCGTTAAATATATCGAATTCTTGATTTCCTCCGGTCGAGATCCGATGACGAACCTGAAAGGAAAGTTAGCCCGCCGGGTTCTCGCCCCTGGAGAGTTACCCTCGACGATTTGCTCTCGTTTGGCAACGCAAAACATCTATCGTGTCGAAGGAACCTCTTGAGAGGTGATGGGGTGATGAAGGGATGGATGATGAGATAAAGGGACTTCACGTCAACCAGCCATTATTCTGACAAACCGTAGGAACGTTGCCAAAAACGTCCCTACGGTTTTGTTTGGCGATCGCGCCACTCGAGAAGAAAAAATGGTGTTGTTCCTTGGGACGGCGATATGTCAATTAAGATGAGATGAAGACCGTATCGCAACTGTCCTGCACCCCCAGTTCGTCCAACTTCAACTTTAACTATGTCCGAACTCGACCTCAGCGCACTGTTTCCCTTCGCCCTCGACGATTTCCAACACCAAGCCATCGATGCCTTAAATGCGGGGAAATCGGCGATCGTCTGTGCGCCGACTGGGTCGGGAAAAACCCTCATCGGTGAATACGCCATCTATCGCGCCCTCGCTAGCGAGCGTCGGGTCTTCTACACCACGCCCCTCAAAGCCCTGTCAAACCAGAAACTGCGCGACTTTCAAGAACTGTTCGGGGTCGAAAACGTCGGTCTTCTCACGGGAGACGTATCCTTCAACCGCGACGCTCCAGTACTGGTGATGACGACGGAAATTTTCCGAAATATGCTGTACGGGACGCCCATCGGCGAAGTAGGAACGTCCGTCCAGGGCGTCGAAACGGTGGTTCTCGACGAATGCCACTATATGAACGATCGCCAGCGAGGGACGGTTTGGGAAGAATCGATTATTTACTGTCCCCCGGAAATCCAACTGGTGGGGTTGTCCGCCACCGTCGCCAATAGCGACCAACTGACCGATTGGATTTCCACGGTTCACGGGCCGACGGAACTGATTTATTCGGAATCGCGGCCGGTTCCGCTACAGTTTCTCTTTTGTAACCGCAAAGGGGTCTTTCCCCTCCTCGATAAAGCGGGAAAACGTCTCAACCCGCGACTGAAACCCCGACGCAACAACCCCAACCAGCGACGCAGCAACCGTAAAAACGGCTTGGCCATCAGTTACGTGGTCTCGCAACTGCGAAAACGGGATATGTTGCCAGCAATTTACTTTATTTTCAGCCGTCGGGGGTGCGATCGCGCGGTGGCGGATATGGGCAGCCTCAACCTCGTCAACGACGAAGAAGCCCGACAACTCAAGTTAACCGTCGATGAATTTCTCGGACACAATCCCGAAGCCGCCCGAGACGGACAAGTCGAACCTCTCTATCGGGGCATCGCCGCCCACCACGCCGGTATTCTTCCGGCTTGGAAAGGGTTAGTGGAAGGACTGTTTCAACGGGGATTGATTAAAGTGGTGTTCGCCACGGAAACCTTGGCGGCGGGAATTAATATGCCCGCCCGAACGACGGTGATTTCGAGTTTGTCCAAACGCACCGATCGCGGCCACCGTCTGCTGACGGCTTCGGAATTTTTGCAAATGGCGGGACGGGCCGGACGGCGAGGGATGGACGAACAGGGTTATGTCGTCACCCTGGATACGCCGTTTGAGGGGTCGGTGGAAGCGGCGCATTTGGCCACCTCTGGGGCAGATCCTCTCGTGAGTCAGTTTACGCCCACTTACGGCATGGTGTTGAACCTGCTGCAAACCCACACCATCGACGAAGCAAAGGAATTGGTCGAACGAAGTTTCGGACAGTATTTAGCGTCGTTGAGTCTGCGGCCGCAACAACAGGCGATCGCGGATTTGGAAGCGGAACTGGCTGCGGCCCAAACGAAGTTACAAAACATCGATCCGCAATTGTTGCGAGAGTACGAAAAGTTACAAGAACGGTTGCGGGAGGAACGGCGCATCCTCAAAACCCTCCGACAGCAAGCCAGCGACGTACAAGATAAGTCGTTGGTGTTGGCGTTGCAGTTTGCAGTCGCTGGTAGTATCGTGCAATTGAAAGGAAAAAACGTGCCGGTTTCCGATCCGCTTCCGGCGGTGTTGGTGACGAAAGCCCCGAGTCCGGGGAAAGCGCCCTATTTGATTTGTTTGGGGCAGAACGATCGCTGGTACGTGGTGACGACGAAAGATGTGGTGAGTTTGCACGGAGAGTTTCCCCGCATCGATGCGGTCGATCTCCTCAATCCCCCGCCTGATATGCCGCTGAAACCCGGCCAAACGCGCCAGGGCGACGCGGAAACTCGAGCGATCGTCGATCGCGTTCCGGTTCTACCGCCGCTAGAAATCACCCCGGAAGTCGTGGAATGGGAAGAACGCGTGGCGGAAATCGAAGCGGAGGTACAACAGCATCCGTTAAAGGCGTTTGGGAATCCGGGAACGCTGCTCAAACGTGCCAAACGCGTCGAAAAGCTACAACGGAAACTGAGCGATCGCACGGACAAAGTTCGCTACAATCTCGCCCGTCACTGGGAAGAGTTTTTGGATTTAATCGATATTCTGTTGGAATTCGGCTGTTTGGAGGAAGATTCCCTCAAACCGACGAAATTGGGCGAATCGACCGCTGCCATTCGCGGAGATAACGAGCTATGGTTGGGGTTAGCCCTCTCGAGTGGCGAGTTTGAAGGCTTGAGTCCCGAACAGTTCGCCACAGCTTGCGCGGCGTTGGTGACGGAGATTTCCCGCCCCGATACTTGGACGAATTACGACGTTTCGACCGACGTAAATGAGGTGCTGGCGGAGTTGCGCGGGGTGCGCCGCCAACTGTTCCAAGTACAGCGTCGCTATCAAGTGGCGCATCCGGTGTGGTTGGAACGGGACGCGATCGCCCTCGTCGAGCAGTGGGCTAACGGGGTGGAGTGGACGGAACTCTGTAACAACACGAGTTTAGATGAAGGAGATATCGTCCGGATTTTGCGCCGAACTCTCGATTTCTTATCTCAGATCCCTCACGTTCCCCACATCAGCGATGTCCTGCGAATGACAGCCCGAGACGCCAGCCAGCGGCTCGATCGCTTCCCAGTCAACGAAGAGGTTTGATAATTGATAATTGACAATCGATAAGGTTTTGGGAGTCACGAGGAAAGTTTCATACGGAATCCGAATCTCAACGCTGAGCGGAGTCTAGGACTCAAATACTGGTTTTGCCTAATCTGACAAGTCCCTCTCTATCCCTCCAACCCCCCTTTGAAAGGGGGGCTAAGGGGGGATGTGGTGAAGACTTCTTGAAACCTAGCTTATCGGGAAAGGATGGAGTATCAGGAGGCGATCGCGTTCAAAACTGCTTAAAATTCCTGTTAGAGCGGTACGCTCACCGTACTGACAACCTATCCTTCACTTAGCTCCCACACGCGAAAGATGCTATTCTTTTCTAAAAAAACTCAAAACCGCTCGAACGTTTTTAATACTCAAAAAAACAAAAATAAGATACCCAATTATAACACAAAAAAAGAAAAAATAAAAGATAGAAACTCGATCGAATATAACAGTCCAAACCGCGATCGCCACCCAGACCTCGGCTCCCCCTCTCCCCTGCCCCCCTGCTCCCCCTCTCCCCTCAAACGTCTCGCTGTAGCACTTCTAGTAATCTCCATCACCTTCATGGGGGGACTGGCGGCCGAAGCGGCCGAGCGTCTGGGCGTTCTTCGCAGTGACGACAACCTCGATATTTGGGAAGGCATCGAACGGCGTCTCGAGGGATCTACGATCGACTATCAAGTATTCGACTGGCCAAACGTGCGATCGCTGTCTGATTTCGGTCGCGCGACCGTGCTGTTTCTCCCCGATCGCGAAACCCTCACCCGTCGTCAAGCCGACTTACTCGCGCAATGGGTCGATCGCGGCGGACAGCTCATCGTCAGCGGTCCTTTGGCAGTAGACTCCTCGCGGCGAGTGCGGCGACAGCTCGAAGAACTGCTAGGCGTGCGCTGGACGATCGCCCTACCGCAAGCGGCCTCGCTGCAATTGCTAACCGACCCCTGCGATGTCGAAAATTCCAACTGCTCGAACCCGTTGTGGATGCCCGCGACACACACCCATCCCCGACGGCCCGGCGGTATTCTGCAACTGGTGGACGATCGCGCCCGAGCGTCGGCCTACTGGCGCGTCACCGGACGGGGCGTCGCCATTGCCGTTTCGCCCACTGCAACCTATTTCGGGTGGTCGTGGGGGGCTGGAGACGAGAGTACTGTTGAATTCGATCGCGCTTGGTTAGAAGGAGCGATGGAACGTCTGAGCGCCGAGAGTCTCGCCGCTTCCCCCAAAACCTCACCGACGCCAACTCCCCAAATTTCGGCGTCTCCATCTCCAGAACCGACGCCAACTCCCCAAATTTCGGCGTCTCCATCTCCAGAACCGACGCCAACTCCCCAAATTTCGAGTTCTCCCCCCCCGATCGCTCGCAGCGACAGCGACACGACTGAGATCGAACTGAGCGATCCGGCCTCTCAAACCGCTCCTCCTGGCTTGCAAGTCGAACCCGGCGACGCCCCCATCGACGACGTTATCGCCTTGACGATGCAAAAGGAACTCAGACAACTCCTCGGTCGAGTTGAAAGTGCGATTCTCGCCGCACGAGCGGCGAATCCAACGGATGCTGAGAGTCTCGAACAACTCCAAGCCAGTCGCGATCTCGAAACGGTGTCGTCTCCACCGGACGCCGTAGAACTGGCCGCGTCAGTATTGCAAGCGTTTCCAGAGTGGGTCGATCGACAAAACTACCGCCAAGCGCGATCGCAGTGGCTAGAAGCCAGACAGCAACTCTGGAACAGCTATCCGAACGATCGCCTGCGAGCGCAACCGGAAGTTCGGGCCATTTGGCTCGATCGCGGTTCGATCGTCAAGGCGGGATCGAAAGCGGGTTTAGTGGAGATGTTCGATCGCTTCGCCTCAGCCGGAATCAACACCGTTTTCTTTGAAACCGTCAACGCCGGTTATCCCATTTATCCGACAGAAATCGCCCCGGCGCAAAACCCCTTAACTGAAGGTTGGGATCCGCTTCAGGCGGCGATCGAACTGGCGCGAGAACGGGGAATGGAACTCCACGCCTGGATTTGGACGTTTGCAGTGGGGAACGAACGCCACAATCTGCTTTTAGGGCAGTCTTCGGACTTTCTCAGTCCGGTTCTCCAAGAACATCCCGAGTGGGCCAATCGCGACGATCGCGGACAAATTCGTCACCCCGGTTCTCGCAAAACCTTTCTCGATCCGGCCAATCCCGAAGCGCGGTGGTATATCATTCGCGTCATCGATGAAATCGTCCGCAACTACGACGTAGACGGCATTCAACTCGATTACATCCGCTATCCGTTCCAAGATCCGAGCGCCGAGCGAACTTACGGTTACGGAGACGCCGCACGCCAGCGATTTCGGGAGTTAGCGGGAGTCGATCCGATGGATTTGTCTCCCCGTCAGGTGGACTTGTGGCAGCAGTGGACAGATTTTCGCGTCGAACAGATTACGTCGTTTGTGGCGGAAGTCGATCGCCATTTGGAAAGTCGCGATCCGGATTTAATTCTCTCGGTGGCGGTGTTTCCCCAATCGACGCACGATCGCATCCATAAAATTCAGCAGCATTGGGAAACTTGGATCGAAAACGGCAGCGTCGATCTGGTGGTTCCCATGACTTACGCCCAGGATACCAACCGTCTCGGACGTATTGTCGAGCCGATGTTAGAAAACGTTCCCGTCGGCGTTCCCATCGTTCCGGCGGTGAAGTTGCACGGACTTTCTGAAATTGTGGCGATCGACCAAATGCAGTTAATTCGCGATCGCGCCACCAACGGTTATGCGTTGTTTGCGGCGGAAATGTTGGACGATCGCCTCTATGAAATTCTGCGTCGTACTCAGGGGGAAGCGAAAAACGATCCGATTCCTTACCGACATCCGTTTAAAGCAGCCTCGGCGCGATATCGTGCGTTACAGGGAGAGTGGCAAGCGGCTTTGGCGACAGAACGATTGTGGATTGATGATGAGGGGTTGGTGCAGTGGCAAGCGGCGGATTTGGAGTTGTCGAAGGCGCTCGATCGCCTAGCGGAAAATCCCACGAAGGACAATCTTTCAGTGGAGATCGATCGGTTGAAGGGTTATCGATCTAACTTTTCGGATTGGTTGCGGTTGCAGCGGTTGAGCAATCCCTACCAGGTGGCGACGTGGCAAAATCGTTTGGTGGCGATCGAGACGTTGTTACGCTACGGACAACGGAAGTTATAGTTAGCGGTAGGGTGCGTTAGGCGGCTTGGAAATTGCGGGAAAACCAGACAATTTAATTTCCGCCGTAACGCACCGATTTTCGGAAAGTCTAGCTTGGTTAAAGTTAGCGGTAGGGTGCGTTAGGCGGCTTGGAAATTGCGGGAAAACCAGACAATTTAATTTCCGCCGTAACGCACCGATTTTCGGAAAGTCTAGCTTGGGGAAAGTTAGCGGTAGGG